>JACXUS010000477.1 GCA_014763785.1 Sphingomonadales bacterium
CATGAGCGCCGCGATCGCCGCACTGGTGAGGAACATCGTGGCCGCCCCGGCGGCGATGACGGGCAGGGAATGGCCCGGCGCGCCGATTTCTCCGGCCAGCAGGAAACACATGTTGATGTCGATTCCCATCAGGCTGGTACGCGGGTGCGCGCGCAGCAGGGCGCCGCCCGCGATGAAGGCGAAGGCGAGGATCAGTAGTGCGGCCGGATCGCCGCCGGTGAGCGGCGCGAGCGTGCGATAGCTGACGGCCGCCAGCACACCAAGCGCCACGCCCGGCACGAGAAAACGCACTGCGGGGCGCGGGTTGGGCATTGAGCCGAGAACCGCCGAGAAGACGACCACCGACAATCCCGCTGCGGTCGCGGCGGGATGACTGAAATGCGCGTCGAGCAAGGTTGCCGCCCCGGTCAGGGTCGCAACCGCCGCCATGCGAATCCAGAGCTGTTGTGCAAAATGCGGATTGGGCCGCGGGGCCATCGGGACCGCACGTGCCGGGGTGAACAGCCAGTTGACGGCAGTAACCGAAGCCACCCCGATCAGCGTGCAATAAACCCGGTCAAGCGCGAGGGGGATCGCCTCGGCTCCCATCCCGAGCGCGGGCATCACGACGACGCCGATGGTGATTGCCATCAGCGTGAAACCATAGGCCCAGTGCGTGCCGATTCTGTAGGCGATGCCGACGCCGATCGCGGCGGTCAGCGCCACGGTCAGTGCGATTCCCGGCACCGGCAGCCAGCGCAGCGCCGCGATCCCGATGCCGGCGCCGACCAGCGTTCCGGCGACGCGCAGTACGGCGCGCAGCGCCATGTCCTCGCGATTGGGTTGGATCACCACCCAGACCGGCATCGCCGCCCAGTAGATATTGCTCAGCCCGAGCCAGCGGGCGAAGGTCAGGGCGAGCGTCGCGGCGAGAAAGAGCCGCGTGGCATAGGCGAGTGTCGATGCGTGCAAGGGGAAATCCTGAGCCGGTAAGGTCCGCGGACAGGTTACCCTGCGCGCGGGCGAAGAAAACTGCCCACGCGCGCATGGCCGATCTGCATCAGCTCACAGAGATCAGGCGTCGACCGCCGCCTTGAAGGCGGATTTGTAGAGGCTCGAGAGTTCCGCCAGCGTGGCGCTTTCGGAGCCGAAGCTTACCGTGTCGCCGCCGAACCGGCCCACGGTGGCGAGCGGCACTTCGGCCTTGCGGGCAGCGACCATCAATGCCTCGGCCTGATCGAAGGAACACGCCACGAGATAACGGGCCTGATCTTCTCCGAAGAGGGTCGGGATGTCGTCCGCGTCGAGCGTGACGCCGACACCTGCGGCCTCGGCCATCTCGAAGGCCGCAAGCGCAAGGCCCCCGTCCGAGAGGTCCGCGGCGCCCTTGATCAGCGCGCGGTT
>JACXUS010000173.1 GCA_014763785.1 Sphingomonadales bacterium
GTCTTCTTCATCGTTGCGACCGTCGCCATGATCAGCCTGCCGCTTTTCGCGGTGCTGGGACGGGTCGAACTGTGGTGGCTGTTGCCCTTCATCGCGCTGGCCGTGGCAGGCGTGTGGTGGGCGATCTCGCACAGCTACCGCACCGGTGAGGTACTCGAAGTGCTCAGTTTTCGCGGGCCCGAACTGCACCTGATCCGGCACGATCCGGGCAAGCGACCGCGCGATTGGGAAGCCAACCCGCATTGGGTCCGCGTCGAGATGCACCCGTCAGGAGGGCCGGTGCCGGACTACCTGACTTTGCGTGGCGGTACCCGCGAAGTCGAGATCGGCGCTTTTCTCACCCCGGAAGAACGTCGCCAGCTTCACCGCGAATTGCAGCTGCGGCTCGATCAGGCGCGCGCGCCTGCAGCGTCCTGATCAGTCTCCCAACCCAACACCGGGAGCTGCGACTGGCAGGCATTGAAAATCCGACTCGATCTCCAGCGCCGCCGCGCGCGCCCAGGCGTCGCTCTCGCTATTGACCTTGTTCGCGGCCGTGCCCGGCGCGGCCCCAGATTGCAGCGCCCCGACCAGTGCCTCCGCGAAGGTGTCGCCGTAGCGTCGGACCTCGGCCTCATAAGCGGCATGCGCCTTGGCCGCACGCGCTTTCGTCGCCGCATCGGTCTCACCGGGGGCGCAGAGATAACTGATCTCGCCCCCGGCAATGGCAGAATGGAAATGAAAGAGCTGCCGGTCCGGATAGCTGCGCTTGAGATCGTCCGGCCCCGCCGTCGGCACGCAGCCTGAAACCAAGACACACGCGACTGACAAGCCTATCGTTACGGCGCAAACCCGACGCATCCTTCTCCTCCACTCGTTACGCGATCGAGACTATAGGGCCTGCGCCCGATCCGGCGAGTTCAGTTCTTGCGCTCAGGCAGATCTCCGCGCGCGGTCCCGGCCATTTCCTCGAGCTCGCCTTCGGTCATCGTCTCGTACATGTCCTTCGAGGCGCCTTGCAGATCCTTGACCTTGGCCTCCCCGCGCTTGGCCGCGAGCGCCGCCCCTGCCGCTTTCTGCTGGATTTGAGATTGTGCCTTCATGTCGTCTCCTTTCCGCATGAGTTGCGAAAAGAAAAACGCCCCCGAGGGGGCGCTGTTCCAAGCTTATCTCCCGCATGGCGGCACACCGCCCATCGCTTATGAGGCGAGGCAGTCCTTCACCATAGGCCCGGCCTTCGAGAAGTCCATCTGGCCAGTATATTGGCCCTTCAGTTCGGCCATCACTCTACCCATGTCGCGGATCGAGTTTGCGCCAAGCTTGGCGATTGCAGCGTCGATCGCAGCCTTGACCTCGTCCTCGTTTAGCTGGCGGGGCAGGAACTCCTCGATCACCTTGATCTCGGCCTGTTCCTTCTCGGCCAGTTCAAGCCGCCCGCCTTCTTCATAGGCGCGCGCGCTTTCCTGACGCTGCTTGACCATCTTGCCCATGATCGCGAGCACTTCGGCATCCCCCACGGTACCGTCGCCCTCCCCTTCGGAGCGCATCGCGATCTCGCGGTCCTTGATGGCGGCATTGATCAGTCGCAGCGTCGAGAGGCGCTCCTGATCCTTTTCCTTCATCGCCGTTTTCAGCGCGGCGGCGATCTTTTCGCGCATTTCCATCGGTTCTCGTGTCCCTACTTGCGTCAAGGCGTCAGAATAGCTGTATTGCGAAACGCGCACAACGTTTGCAACTCATTGAAAAATATGGAAAAGACAAATCTGTCGCAGGGCCTTGACCCGCGCGCGGGAGCCGTCTAGGTTCCGGCGAATTTTGACCTCGGGGGAGTCGCGCCATGCCTGTCAATCACCAGTCATCGGAAAAACCCACCGCGTTGATCGCGCTCGCGGACGGCCAGCTGTTCTACGGCAAGGGCTTCGGGGCGACGGGCACCACGGTCGCCGAACTCGTGTTCAACACGGCGATGACCGGCTATCAGGAGATCATGACCGACCCGTCCTATGCCGGGCAGGTGGTCACCTTCACCTTCCCGCATATCGGCAATGTGGGCGTCACCCCCGAGGATGACGAGACCGCCGATCCGGTCGCGGCGGGTCTGGTGGTGAAATGGGACCCTACGGAGCCCTCGAACTGGCGCGCGACCGAGGATCTGGTCGGCTGGCTGGCCAAGCGCGGCCGGATCGGCGTTGGCGGCATCGACACCCGGCGTCTGACCCGGGCGATCCGCCAGCAGGGCGCGCCGCATGTCGCCATCGCCCACGACCCCGAGGGCAAGTTCGACATCGAGGGGCTGGTGCGTCAGGCGCGTGAATGGAAGGGGCTTGTGGGCCTTGACCTCGCCAAGGATGTGACCTGCGCGCAAAGCTACACCTGGAACGAGATGCGCTGGGCCTGGCCCGAGGGGCATGCCCGCCGCGAGGGTCCCGGCCTTCGGGTGGTTGCGATCGACTATGGTGCGAAACGCAACATCCTGCGGTGTCTGGCCTCGGCGGGCTGCGATGTGACGGTTCTGCCGGCCTCGGCCACCGCCGAGGATGTGCTGGCGCTGAACCCCGAGGGGGTCTTCCTGTCGAACGGCCCGGGCGATCCGGCGGCGACCGGCGCCTATGCGGTGCCGATGATTCAGGGCGTTCTGGCGGCCGATCTGCCGGTCTTCGGCATCTGCCTCGGCCATCAGATGCTGGCGCTGGCGCTCGGCGCCAAGACGATCAAGATGAACCACGGCCACCACGGCGCGAACCACCCGGTCAAGGATCTGACCACCGGCAAGGTCGAGATCACCTCGATGAACCACGGCTTCGCGGTCGACAGCCAGACCCTGCCCGCGGGCGTCGCGGAAACGCATGTGAGCCTGTTCGACGGCTCGAATTGCGGGATCGCGATCGAGGATCGGCCGGTGTTCTCGGTGCAATATCACCCCGAGGCGAGCCCAGGCCCGCAGGACAGCTACTACCTGTTCGAGCGCTTTGCCGAGGCGATGCGCGCGCGCCGCGCCGCCTGATCTGCGGCCGGACCCGCTGAGGATCGGGGGCGGCCTTGCGCTGCCCCATCCCTTAGCCCAGCCCCTGCCCCATCCCCTGCCGTTAGGGCAGCCGTGCGAATTCCGTCCGCGCGCCCTGAGTCGTTAACCGGCCATTAACCATCCGCCCTCCAGTGTCGGCCTTGGGACAGTACGGTTCGAGGGACCGATGGGACAGATCATTCAGCTTCGGCGGGAGCCGGAGGCGTCGGAGCATTTGACGCTTTCGCAGCTCATGGCCAGACGGCGGGTGCGGCTTGTGCCCGAGCCCGCGTGTCCGCAAACCCCGCGGCCGGCGCCGAACCGCCGTCCGCTCGGCCAGATCCTGCTGGAACGCGGGGCGCTGGCGCCGGGCGATCTGATCAAGGCGCTGGCGCTGCGCAACCGCGAAGACGTGCGGCTGGGCGATATCCTGCTGACCCATGGCTGGGTGCGCGAGGCCGATCTGATGGCCGCGCTGGCCCAGCAATGGGGCGCGGCGGTGGTCGATCTGATCGCCGAGGCCCCCGACCCGCGCCTGATCGACGTGATCGGCCCCGAGCTCTGCCTGCGCGAAACCATGGTGCCCTGGCGCCGGATCGGCAGGATGACGGTGATCGCCACCGCCCGCCCCGAGGATTTCGCCACGCTCCGCGCCCGCCTGCCCGAGGCGCAGGGCCCCTATCGGATGGTGCTCGCGCCCGAGCGCGACGTGCATGCCGCCCTGCTCGCGCGGCGCCAGACCGCGCTGATCCGGCGCGCGGAAATCAAGGTCGACCCTGCGGAAAGCTGCCGCACCCGCAACGAGGCGCGCGCCTCGCGGCTGGCCTTCGGCACGATTGGCGCGGCGGTGCTGGGGCTGGCGCTGGCGCCGACGGCGGTCTTCGGGCTGCTGCTGGGCTGGGCGCTGCTGACGCTGATCGCCACGACCGGGCTGAAACTGATCGCATGGCTGGCGGAACTGCGCGCGGTGCGGGCCGCCCAGCGGGCGCCTGCGCAGGCGCCAAAGGGCCCGGCCGCGCCGATCCGGCTGCCGATGATCTCGATCATGGTGCCGCTGTTTCGCGAAAACGACATCGCCGGGCGGCTGGTCGCGCGGCTCGGGCGGCTGAACTATCCGCGCGAACTGCTCGATATCCTGCTGGTGATCGAGGAGGATGACGCCACGACCCGCGCCGCGCTCGAACATGCCGAGCTGCCGCGCTGGATGCGCAAGGTGGTGGTGCCGCGCGGGCCGATCAAGACCAAGCCGCGGGCGCTGAACTATGCGCTGAACTTCTGCCGCGGTTCGATCGTTGGGATCTATGACGCCGAGGACCAGCCCGACCCCGAGCAACTGCATGTCGTCGCGCGCCGCTTTGCCGAGGCGCCGCGCGAGGTCGCCTGCCTGCAGGGCATCCTCGACTACTATAACCCGCGCACCAATTGGCTGTCGCGCTGCTTCACGGTTGAATATGCGGCCTGGTTCCGCGCCATGCTGCCGGGCCTTGCGCGGCTGGGCTTCGTCGTGCCGCTTGGGGGGACGACGCTCTTCTTCCGGCGCGAGCTGATCGAGGAACTGGGCGGGTGGGACGCGCATAACGTGACCGAGGATGCCGATCTGGGCATCCGTCTGGCGCGCCACGGCTATCGCACCGAGCTGATCCCGACCGTGACGCACGAAGAGGCCAACTGCCGCGCGCTGCCTTGGGTCAAGCAACGCTCGCGCTGGATCAAGGGCTATGCGATGACTTGGGCCGTGCATATGCGCGACCCGGTGCGGCTGTGGCGCGAACTGGGGCCGAAGCGGTTCATCGGGCTGCAGATCCTGATCTTCGGCTCGCTCTCGCAATATCTGCTGGCGCCGGTGATGTGGAGCTTCTGGCTGGTGATGCTGGGCCTGCCGCATCCGATCGACGCGCTCTTGACGCAGGCGATGCACAATGTGGTGCTGTTCCTGTTCATCACGACGGAACTGGTGAATATCGCGGTGGGCGGCTGGGCCGTGCGCGGGCGCCAGCATCGCCATCTGCTGAAATGGGTGCCGACGCTGCATGTCTATTTCCCGCTCGGCGCGCTGGCGGGCTGGAAGGCGATCTACGAGGTGGTCACGAAGCCCTTCTACTGGGACAAGACCGTGCATGGCGTCTTCGACACGCTGCAACATGTGGTGCCGGGCGCCGCGCAATCCGAGCTGGTGACCGCTATCGCCACGGCCGCCGCCGCCGACCGCCGGGCACCTGCGCGCACCGCCCTTGCGCCGCTGATCGACTGAGCCCGACGACTGAGCCCGACAGGGCGAAGGCGGGGGCGCGGATCGCAGGCGATCCGCGCCCCCGCCCCCTTGCCCGACGTGGCTCTGATCCTGTCAGCCGCGGTCGGGGCGTGCGCCGGTCGCATCCAGTTTCAGCCGCGTCTCGAAGGCCTTCGAGATATGGCGCCGCAGCGCCAGCGCCGCGCCCTCGCCATCGCCTGCGCGGATCGCCTCGACGATCGCCTGATGCTCGGCCAGAGCAGTCTCGCCCCGCCCCTCGGCCGCGAGCGAGGTCGTCGCCACCAGCGCCATCGAGCGATGCACCAGATCGAGCTGCTGCACCAGATAGCGGTTGTGCGAGGCCAGATGGATCTGCCGGTGGAACCGCTTGTTCGCACGCGACAGCGCCAGCGGATCGTCGACATGCGCGCGATCCTCTTCGATCATGTCCTGCAGGACGCGGATCTCCTCGGGGGCGGCATGTTTTGCCGCGAGCCGCGCCGCCAGCGCCTCGAGTTCGGCGCGCACCACATAAAGCTCGGCCAGCTGGTTGTGATCGAGCGAGGCCACGATCAGCGAACGCCCGTCGCGCGCCAGCATGCTTTGGGTTTCCAGCCGCTGCAGCGCCTCGCGCACCGGCGTGCGCGACACGCCAAAGCGCTCGGCCAGCTCCGATTCGACCAGCCGGTCGCCCGGCCGATAGACCCCGGCGTCGATCGCCTCGAGGATCAGCGTATAGGCGTCTTTCTGCATCTCGCTCCTCTTCGCGGAGCGGTCATCCCGTCCGGCGCAAAACCTTAGGCAAGGCCCCGAAGGCTGGCAAGCGGACATTCATCACAAAACCCGCCGCGCCGATTGCGCCCCGCCCGCCGCCCGGATAGCGTGGCGCCATGAGCACCGATCCCGCCCTGCCCCTGACCCCCGGTTTTGCCCATGTCGACACCTGGG
>JACXUS010000478.1 GCA_014763785.1 Sphingomonadales bacterium
GCGCCGCGCGTCGTCGAGCAGTTCGGGTTCCGCAATGAGGTCCGGGATCGCGACGTATTCCGCAGCGCTTTCCGCGAAGTAGGACTTGGACCGCAGATCTTTCACGAGCGGCGCGAACGCCTCGCAGACCTCGGCGAAATCCCCCTGGGCCGGTCCATCCTCGTGGTTGCGCAGGATGCGCTTCACTTCGGAGATGATCCCGGTGCGCAGCATGCGGTGCGCGCCTTCCGCCCGGGCCTGAGAACAGGTCCGCGGAAAGGCAGCCTCCATGATGTCGTCGGCGATCCGGGGCGCGTTGTTGCCGAGGCGGGACGCGACCTCCCAGACAGATGCAGCAAAGGCCGCTGACTGGCTATTCTGCATGGAGCCACTCCGTGATTTGCGTGAAACGTGCCGCCCCGCAGGCGATTGCCTGCGCGTCGAGGTCGTGAAACGGTTCGTCCCGCGCCTCGCGCATTCCCTGTTGGGCGAGGGCCAGATTCTCGTCCGTGGCCCATTCGGCGAAGGCGCGGAACGTCCCGGTCACATGCTGCCAGGCAGCGCGTGCAGGCGTCGGCGGGACGTAGAGCGGGTTGCGTCGGCTGGTCGATCGCTGGGGCCGCAACCCCCGCATGGCGGCATCGACCACCATCTTGCGCAGAGCCGCCCTGGTCGGTTCCTCGCCGCGTTCCACGCGATCATCGAGGGTGCGACGCACGATGCCGGGGTCTGCTGCCTCGGCGTCCCGGAGCTGACGGGCCTCGTGGATCTGATCGCGACGCAGGCCAAGGTCGGCTGTGGCGGCAATCGCGTTGGAGCTTTCAACGCGATTGCGGGCGCCATTGTGCGCGCCGAAGACTTCGCCCCGCGCCTGCGCCGCATCGTATTCGTCGGCCAGCCGACGCTTGGCACATGCCTCGATCTCGAGCGCATGGGCCTGCGCACGGTGCGCCGCCGCGACGAGATCGTCATGGGCGCTCTTGGCGCGCTGCAGCCGGGCGGCGCGTTTGGCCACATCGTACGCGAGACCCGCCATGTCGCGCGCCTCCAGCACCTCGGCGGCGGTCTTTGCGCCCGAGAGCATGCTGGCGGCGCGATCGATCAGGCTGGGCAGATCCTGCGCGTCCGCGGAAATCGGCGCGAGGGCGGTCATTGCCCGTCCTCCTGCGGCAGGATCGCGATCTTCAGCGCACCGGTCTTCACGGTTCGGGCGGGTTCGAAGCCTTGGCGGATCGCCTCGGGCCACGCGACATAGGCGCGCTCGGGCACCTTGAAGCTGATCTCGACGTATTCGGCCGGATCCTCGCCCGCGGCGCGGATGCGCTCGACCATGGCGGCGAGCTGGGTCTGGTCCCATTCGACGCGCTTGGGCAGATCGGCGACCACGGTGAAATCACCATCG
>JACXUS010000174.1 GCA_014763785.1 Sphingomonadales bacterium
ACACCATCCGCCCCGAAAGACCCTCATGAAGCTCTGCATTCTCGAAGCCGACCGCCCCGCCGACAGTTTCCAGCCCGTCCACGGCACCTATGCCGATATGTTCGAGCGCTGGCTCGGCCCCCATCTGCCGCAGGCCCGCGTCACCCGCCTGCATGTCCGCGCGGGCGCGCCCCTGCCCGACGATCCGCGCGCCTTCGACGCCTATCTGATCACCGGTTCGCGCGCGGGCGCCTATGAGGATCACCCCTGGATCCCCCCGCTCGAGGCGCTGCTGATCCGCATCGCCACCGCCCGGCTGCCGCTGGCGGGCGTCTGTTTCGGCCATCAGATCATGGCGCAGGCCTTCGGTGGGCGGGTCGAGAAATCGCCCGAAGGCTGGGTGATCGGCCATCATGCGCATGATCTTACCCCGGCGGGCGCCGCGCACTTCGGGCCGGGCGCGCGGCCCGCACTGTCCTTCCATCAGGATCAGGTCACCGCCCTGCCGCCCGGCGCAACCCGGCTTCTGGGCAGCGCGGCCTCGCCCAACGGCGGGCTGGCCTATGACTTCCCGGCAATCTCGGTGCAGTTCCACCCGGAATTCGCCCCCGCCTATATCCGCGACCTGCTGCAGGCCGAGGGCGGCATCCGCGTGGCCGAACCGCTGGCCGCGGCGGCGCTGGCCTCGCTCGGGCGCCCGCTCGATCCCGACCGCATCGCCCGGGGCTTTGCCGCGCATCTGTCCGGCGCTAGTCTGACCCGGTGATCACGCTTGGCCAGCCCCTCCGCCAGACCCAGAGCCAGCGCCTTGCGCTGAGCCGGGATCTGTTGCGCGGGATCGGGCTGATGGCGCTCTCGGGCAGCGAAATCGCCGAGGCGCTGCGCGAGGCCGCGGCCGAAATCCCCGGCCTGCGCCTGCGCGGGGCGCCGCCGCCCGTGGCCCCGCAGGAGGACATCGCCGCCGAGGGCCCCTCACTGGCCGAACATGTGCTGGCGCAGCTGCCCCGCCTCGTGCCTGCGCCGGCCGACCGCCCGCTTGCGCTGACCCTGATCGAGGCGCTCGATGCGCGGGGCTTCGTCACCCAGCCGCTGGCAACGATTGCCCGCGCGCAGGGGCTGGCCGAGGCCGATCTGGCCCGCGTACTGGCGCAGCTGCAACGGATCGAGCCGCGCGGCCTTTTTACCCGCGATCTGGGCGAATGCCTCGCGCTGCAACTGGACCGGGTCGATCCGACGATGGCACGGCTGCTGGCCGCCCTGCCCGCCCTGACCGAGGGCGGCCCCGCCGCGCTGGCGCGCGCCGCGGGTCTGAGCGACACGCAGGTCGCGCAGGGGCTGGCCGCATTGCGCGACCTCGATCCGCGCCCGGCGGCGGGCTTTTCTACCGGAACCCATGCCCCGCCGCGGATCGCCGATCTGCGCCTCAGCCCCGGGACGGCGGGCTGGCAGGTCGCCCTTGAAACTCACCTCAGCCTGAGCCTGCCGCCCGAGGCCCCCCGCAGCGCGCAAAGCCGGGCGCGCCCGCTGATCACCGCGCTCGAGCGGCGCAACGCGGCCCTGCTCGCGCTGGGGCAGGTGCTCGTGCGCGAACAGGCCGGGTTCCTGAGCGAGGGCCCGGGCGCGCTGCGCCCGCTCACCCGCCGCGCGGTGGCGGCGGAACTTGGCCTGCATGAAAGCACGATCAGCCGTCTTGTGGCCGCCAATGCGGCCCTGACCCCGCGCGGGGTGCTCGCGCTTGGGTCGTTCTTCGCGCGGGCGCCGCACTGATTGCCGCCGAAAACCCGGCCAAACCGCTGTCAGATGCGCAAATCGCCGCGCGCCTTGCCGCCGAAGGGATCACCATCTCGCGCCGCGTCACCGCGCGGCTGCGCGCCCGCGCGGCCCGCCGCCGCCGCGATCAGCCGCGCGCGGCCTTCTCGGCCAGCCCCGAGGTGCCCTGACGACGCTCGAGCTCCGCCAGAACCTCGGCCAAGGGCACATCGCGCGCGGCCAGCATCACCAGCAGGTGATAGAGCACATCGGCCGATTCATAGACGAGGTTCGCGCGGTCATCCTTGGCCACCGCCATCACCGCCTCGATCGCCTCTTCGCCGAATTTCTGCGCGCATTTCTCGGGGCCCTTGGACAGCAGTTTTGCCGTCCAAGAACTGTCCGGATCGGCGTCCTTGCGCGCGGCAATCGTCGCTTCCAGCCGTTCGAGCGTTCCCATCAGAGCCTCACCGGAATGCCGGCCGCGGCCATATGGGCCTTGGCCTCGGCGATGGTAAATTCGCCGAAATGGAAGATTGAAGCCGCCAGAACGGCGCTCGCGCCGCCCTTGGTCACGCCTTCGACCAGATGATCGAGCGTGCCGACGCCGCCAGAGGCGATCACCGGCAGGTTGACCGCCTCGGAAATCGCGCGCGTCAGCGGCAGATTGAACCCCGCCCGCGTGCCGTCGCGGTCCATCGAGGTCAACAGGATCTCGCCGGCGCCCTTGGCCTCGACTTGCTTTGCGAACTCGACCGCGTCGATGCCGGTCGATTGGCGCCCGCCATGGGTGAAGATTTCCCAGCGGCCGGGCTCGACCGTCTTCGCGTCGATGGCGACGACGATGCATTGCGACCCAAACCGATCAGCCGCCTCGGCCACCACATCGGGGTTCGCCACGGCGGCCGAGTTGAACGAGACCTTGTCGGCCCCGGCCAGAAGCAGCTTGCGCACATCCTCATGGCTGCGCACACCGCCGCCCACGGTCAGCGGCATGAAGCATTGCTCGGCCGTGCGCGTCACCAGATCGAACATCGTGCCGCGGTTTTCATGGGTCGCGTGGATATCGAGGAAACACAGCTCATCCGCGCCCGCCGCATCATAGGCCTTGGCCGCCTCGACCGGGTCGCCCGCGTCGATCAGGTTGACGAAATTGACCCCCTTGACCACGCGGCCATCGGCCACGTCGAGACAGGGAATGATGCGCGTCTTGAGCATGGTCGCCCCCTCAGGCCGAATGCGCCCCCGCGGCAAGCGCCGCCACCTGGGCCAGAACCTCGGCCGGGGTCTTGCCCGCACCGATTTCCTTGACGATGGCCGAGCCCACGACGCAGCCGTCGGCGACGCTGGCGATGGTTTTCGCGGCCTCGGGCGTGGTGATGCCGAAGCCCACGATCACCGGCAGATCGGTCGCGGCCTTGATGCGCGCGACCTCGGGGCCGACATCGACGGCCTGCGCGGCCTGCGCGCCGGTGATGCCGGTCACCGAGACATAATAGACGAAGCCCGAGGTGTTTTGCAGCACGGTCGGCAGGCGTTTGGCATCGGTCGTGGGCGTCGCCAGCCGGATGAAATTGATCCCCGCGCGCTGCGCCGGGAGGCAGAGCTCGTCATCCTCTTCGGGCGGCAGGTCGACCACGATCAGCCCGTCGATCCCGGCGGCCTTGGCATCCGCCAGAAACCGCTCGACGCCGCGCGAATAGATCGGGTTGTAATAGCCCATCATCACGATCGGGGTCACATCATCAGTCTTGCGGAACTCGGTGACCATATCGAGCGTCTTTTGCAGGGTCTGCCCGCCATCCAAGGCGCGCTGACCGGCCAGCTGGATGGTCGAGCCATCCGCCATCGGGTCGGTGAAGGGCATGCCCAGCTCGATCACATCGACCCCCGCAGCGGGCAGCCCCGCCATCACCTGCGCCGAAGTCTCCGGGTCGGGATCGCCCGCCATGATATAGGCGACGAAGGCCTTTTTCCCCTCGGTCTTGAGGGCAGCGAATTTGGCGTCGATACGAGTCATGGTCATTCCCTGTCTGTCGCTGCGGGTTTGCGGCATGAAACCGGGAAAATCAATGGCGAAAGGGCGCGCGCAGGGCCCCCGCGGCTTGCCATGCAGGCCCCGCCCGCGTAAGAGGCCCGAAACCGGGCCGCTCGGGGCCAGGACTGCGCGAAAAGGGGAAGATCATGGGCTTCAAGATGGGGATCGTCGGGCTGCCGAACGTGGGCAAATCGACCCTGTTCAATGCGCTGACCAAGACCGCCGCCGCGCAGGCCGCAAACTTCCCCTTCTGCACGATCGAGCCGAATGTGGGCGAGGTCGCCGTGCCCGATCCGCGGCTCGACCAGCTCGCCGCGATTGCCGGGTCGAAACAGATCATCCCGACGCGGATGACCTTCGTCGATATCGCGGGTCTGGTGAAGGGCGCCTCCAAGGGCGAGGGCCTCGGCAACCAGTTTCTGGCCAACATCCGCGAAACCGACGCCATCGCGCATGTCCTGCGCTGCTTCGAGGATGATGATGTCACGCACGTTGAGGGCCGCGTCGATCCGATTGCCGATGCCGAGACGATCGAGACCGAGCTGATGATCGCGGACCTCGAAAGCCTCGAAAAGCGGCTCGCGAACCTTTCGCGCAAGATCAATGCGGGCGACAAGCAGGCCAAGGAAGACGCCCGCCTGATGAGTGCCGCGAAAGAGGCGCTCGAGGCCGGGAAACCCGCGCGCACCGTCACCGTGGCCGAGGATGACCGCAAGGCCTGGGGCATGCTGCAGCTGCTGACCGCCAAGCCCGTGCTCTACGTCTGCAATGTCGAAGAGGCGAGCGCCGCCACCGGCAATTCGAAATCCGAGGCGGTGGCGAAGATGGCCGCGGAAAGTGGCGCCGCCAGCGTCGTGATCTCGGCCAAGATCGAGGAAGAGATCAGCCAGCTCGACGCCGAGGAAGCCGAGATGTTCCTGGGCGAAATGGGGCTGGAAGAGGCAGGCCTCGACCGGCTGATCCGCGCGGGCCATACCCTTCTGGGCCTGCAGACCTATTTCACCGTGGGCCCGAAAGAGGCCCGCGCCTGGACGATCCGCAAGGGCACCCTCGCCCCGCAGGCAGCGGGCGTGATCCATGGCGATTTCGAGCGCGGCTTCATCCGCGCCGAAACCGTCGCCTATGCCGATTATGTGCAATACAAGGGCGAGGCCGGCGCCAAAGAGGCGGGCAAGTTCCGCGTCGAGGGCAAGACCTACGAGGTCCAGGACGGCGACGTGCTGCACTTCCTGTTCAACGCCTGATCGGGGCTTGATCGGGGCCTGAACCGGGCCTGATGCGCGCCGCGGCACCCCGATCTGGGGCGCGGCGCCCGCAAGCGGCTCCGAAGAGCCTCCGGCGGGAGTATTTTCACCAGGAAAAGCCGAAAGCGCCGCCTGCCCGCCGATGCTGCCCGCCCATCCGCATCGCCTGTCAGAGTGCAGGCTTTTTCTTGGTCCAAATACTCAAATCCCGACCGCAGCCACGCCGCGCCCGGGGGATTTGACGCCCCTAGCCCGCCCGGCGATAGGCCTGCATCCGACTGAGGTTCTTGGCCAGATGCGCGGCCACGCCGCCGTCATGCGCGATCTCGCGGCGCATCAGATCGGCGGCCTCGTGATAGGGCAGCGAGGAATAGCCCAGTGGCGTGCCATCGTCACGGTCCTGATCGGGCGCCTCCCAATGATCGAAGATCGAGCCGGTGTCGCACAAGAGCACGGCGCCGCCCTCGGTCACCACCAGCTCGGGCCGCTCGAAGCGCAGCCGGTGGATCACCCGCTCGGGCGAGGGTTTGACGCGCTCGACCTGCGGCAGCGCGGCCAGCACCCGCGCCGGGATCAGCACGAAGGGATCGCCGAATTCCATCTCGGCCAGATCGCTTTCGATCAGGATATTCTGATCGGGCGCGATGAAGCGGTCCTGCGCATTGCCGAACAGACCGACCGGAATGCGCAGCGGCCACATCGATTCCGGAATGTCCACCGGGATCCGCGAAAAGGCGAGGCGCTCGACATGGGAAACGACCTGAAAGCCGTGATCGAAGGTCATCAGCCGGTCCCCGGCAGAAATCCGGGCCACCGCGCGCGGCCCCTCGGCCGTGACCAGCACCGTTTCGCCATAAAGACCATGCCCGAGGTCAAGCAGCGCATCGCTCGCCCGCCAGGCCGGAGCCGTCGCCTCGAGGGTCTCGACCCGCAACAGATCGCTTAACCGCGCGCGCAGTCCATTCATTTGAGTCGTCCTTCACACCATCCGATAAAATTCTAACGATCGCCGAGTTAAGAAAACGCTAAGGCCTGCGGCGATCCGGCAGTGTCCCAGCACATGGTGTAGGAGGCCGCGCGCGGAGCCTTTGGCGTAGCGCAGCGCGCGGCCGTTGGTGACGCTGGCGGTCACCGTCGATCT
>JACXUS010000479.1 GCA_014763785.1 Sphingomonadales bacterium
GGGCGAGCGGATTCGCGCGCTTCTCGCCCAGCCGCGCTATTCGGGGTTGCGGCTGGCCGATCAGGTGGCATTGCTTGCGGCGCTGGCCGATGGGGTGCTCGATGCCTTCCCGGTCGCGATCATCCCCGATCTGCGCGCGCGGCTTGCGGGCTGGCTGGATGCCCATGCGGGGGAGGCGGTGGCCGAACTTGCGCGCAGCGGCGAGCTGACCGACGAGACGCGCGCGGCGCTCGTGGCGGCGCTCAGGACATTGGCCGAGGAACTGGCTCCCGCAAACGACACGGAAGGCGCGTCATGAGCGGACGGGCCGCGGAACTGCGCGAGCGGATCGAGACGGTCCACAAGCTCGAGACGGTGATCTCGGCGATGCGCGGGATCGCGGCCTCGCGGGTGCAGGAGGCGCATCAGCACCTCGATAGCATCCGCACCTTCGCCGCCACGATCGGCGCGGCGATCTCGGAAGTGCTCGCGGGGCTCGATCCTGCGGGCGGTGGCGTCGACGCGCCGCAGGATGAACGCCAGCTCCTGTTGCTGTTCGCCGCCGAGCAGGGGTTCGCGGGCAGCTTCTCGGAGAAGCTCTTCGATGTGGCGCAGGCGCAGCTCAAACGCGGAGGGGAGCTGTTCCTCGTCGGCGATCGCGGGCTGCTGGTCGCGGCCGAACGTGGGCTCTCGGTGGATTGGTCCGTGCCGATGATCGCCCATCCGATGCAGGCCGCAGGGCTCGCGACCCGGATCACCGACGCGATCTTCGCGCGCATCGCGGGCGCGGGGATCACCCGTGTCACGCTTGTCCATGCCAGCCCCGACGGCGCCGAGCCGGTCCATATCGAGACCAAGACCCTGATGCCCTTTGACTTCACGCGCTTCCCGCCCCCGAAGACGCGGATCGCGCCCCTGATGACCCTGCCGCCTGAACAGCTCCTGCAAAGCCTCATCGAAGAACATGTCTTCGCCGAGATCAGCGAGGCCGTGATCCTGTCCTTCGCCGCCGAGAACGAGGCGCGGATGCGGGCGATGATCGCGGCGCAGGAGAACACCTCGGACACGCTTGACGAGATGGTGCGCGGCGCGCGCCGCCTGCGTCAGGAAGAGATCACCGAGGAAATCGTCGAGCTTGCAACGTCAAGCCTAACCCAGTCCTGACCTTGCGAGGAATACCATGGCAAGCGACCCGCTTTCCGCATCCGAAAAACCCGAACCCGCGCCCGATATCGAGCGCGTGATCGAGCTGCCCTGGAGCCAGCCGAAAACCGACCAGGAGGATGTGCGCGCCCCCGATCTGCTGCGCGAGATCATGGAGCATCCGAACTATCTCGAAGCGGATGCCGATCTGGGCTTTCTCAACCGTGACGACATGCGCGGCACGCGGCTCCAGAT
>JACXUS010000020.1 GCA_014763785.1 Sphingomonadales bacterium
AGGGCTCCGCGCCCGGCGCGCTTGCCCAACCCGAAACCGACCACTATCAAACCCAAGGACTCTCGTTATGAACGAGGGACGACCGGGGGGCAGGTCAATCTGAATGCCGCCCAAGAGACCGGTTTCCGCTGCGGACCTTACGAAGATGCCCGAGGCTGTAGATCCGACCGGCCACTGGTCTTTCGTCCAGCTTCGACCGGGGTCGGCGCCTGATTTGCGCCTCTTGGCTCGGTTTGATCAATCGCTCGGCGCACGGAACCTTCATCGCCTACGGCAGCTTGGGTGAGCGCGGTGGCCCGGTGCAGGGTAAGCCCGCTGAAGTCCGGTCGCGGAGTGTGGAATGCTGCCGTGTGGTGTCTGGTCTATG
Organism: Sphingomonadales bacterium; assembly: GCA_014763785.1. GTDB lineage: Bacteria > Pseudomonadota > Alphaproteobacteria > Rhodobacterales > Rhodobacteraceae > Rhodobacter. The sequence continues at coordinate 368 of JACXUS010000020.1, forward strand.
ACCCAGGCTCCGATCAGATTTCCTCGCCTTATGGTTCGGCGCGAAGCGTCAAAAATCTAGGGATTCTCACGTTCAGAGACTTAGAGACCCGTTGAGCCGCCGCTTGCGGCGGGGGGCTCGGGAGGGGGTGGCAGAGGATATTGCGATAACAGATCAGAAAGAGCTTTCCGTTCGGCCTCGCTCTGAGAGATCAACTTGTTGGCCTTGGAAATAGGGCCATCCGATTGCGCCGGGCCATCGGCTAAGTCAGACGATTCTTCATCCCCTTGGCCGATGCCAAAGGTGGTCAGAAGTGCCTTCTGCTGATCCGATCCATCTTCGAGGACCCGCTGCCAGTCGCCGCTGCGCCAGGCCGCGTCACGGGCAAGATCAGTGCTCTGTGATCGGTCGAATTCATCGAGTGCAGCGGCATGTTCGCCGAGCAACTTAAGAGCTTCGCCCCGGATCCGGCTGGCCTCTTCCCCGGATTGTGCGCTGAGATAGGCAAGGGCTGCGGGGGCATCTCGTTCGGCCAGTGCCGCCTTGGCCAGAAGAAGACGCCCCGCGTCATAAAGGCGACCGTCCTGCCCGAGCACCTCGCGTGCGGCACTCGAGAAGCCCAGATTGACAAGGCGCGCCGATAGCATCAGCCGGGTGTCCCGGGGCAGATCGATACTGCGAGACAGCTCACGGTGTGCGAAAAATGTTTTCAGCAGAAGAGCGTCATCTGGCACATGCGCAACCTGAGAAAACAATTTCGCAAGCGTTTCCTGCCGGGCATCTGGGCTTGAGTCTTGGTCCCAGCTCTGCATCGCAGAAAAGGCTTTCTCGAACCGACCGACCGATCCAAGCCCAAGGATGTTCGCCCGCAGCAGGGACAGTCCCTTTTCACTGGCGCCAAGTTCGAAAGCCAGGGCGGCCGCCTGTTCAATCGTGTCGTCATCGACCGGTCGTCCAGAATCGAGTCTGCTGGCCACGAGATTAATGATCGCAGTCGCGGCATCTTCGGAGTTACGAGACACGAGTCCCTCGAGATGCTGCTCTGCGGTGGCATCGTCACCCGCCTCTCGTGCAAGCTTGGCGTCAATCAGAGCGACTGTATCCGCGTGATCCCCGGGGGCTCTTGCGAGGGTCGCGCGGATGGTCGCGGCAATGTCAGAGGCTCCAATCGCGATCAGCTTGTCAACGAGCGGCTGGCCCGTGATCGCGCGCACCTCTGCAGGCAGGGCTGCGAAGGCACGCTGCACGGCGCCAAGTCGCACCTTGGCCGAGGGTGGCGGTGGCTGAGACCCGAGCAGAGCCCACAGGGCGACCTTGGAGTCGCAATCGGTCATCTGGAGAAAGGGAGAAATGGGATCTACGGGTCTGCCGTCAAGGATGCGTGCGATCATATAAAGACTGTCGGCTTCAGGATCGTCGGTCGGGTAGGTATTCAGAAGGGCCAGTGCTTCGGCGCCGAAACCGATTGAAAGATAGGAGCGCGAAAGATCCACGACAGCGTCGCGCCGGGGTACGTCGAACTCTCCCAGAAGGTCGCGGCGACCACGCCCTATAAGTTCGGCCGCCGGACCGTCGCCGCGCCAGGCGCCAAGATCGAACTCCCGATCTGCGGCGCATTTCAAACCACGGTCCGAAACCCGCCCATCTGTATTGAGCAGGCGCGCATCCCGATCTATCGAGGTCTCCGCACGCAGGGCGAGGTGGTCGGTCGGGAGACTCGGTGTTTGAGCTTCTGCAGCGGGGAAGCCGCTGGACGGCTCCTCAGAGTTGACGGGCAAATCGAACGTCGGAAGGGCTGGCGTGTCAATTCGGATCAATCCTTGGGCTGCAGCGCGACCAATCTGCTCGAGAAGATCCGCCTCCGCCTGTCCGACACGTCCGCCCAAGGGTTCCAGACCCTGACTCGGGTCGGTTACCTGATCGGAACTTCCGGAAGGGGAATTGGGCAGATAGTCTTTCCAGAGGAGCGAGAGCATGTCGCCGTCGCTTCTGAAAGACGAACGATAGGATCGGGACATCGGCGTATTGGCGACGGGACCCGACTGGTCTGTCGCCGGGCCGTCCAGAACATCCACGACCACCGCGCCGGATTGTAACTCGAAGGTTGATACAGTCGTTGTCGGAGCGACCGAGATTCGCACATTGGCGCTCCCCGGAATCTGCTCGACCTGCGTGATCCGGCTCTTCGGAATATAGGTGAACACCGAGTTGAGCCGAAAGCGGAGGTTGGGGTTCTGAACCTCCAACACCCGCGCCTCCGGTGTTTCGCGCAAACTCCATCCGGTGTCCTTGGGAAGGAGAAAAACGAGGCGCGAGAACCCCTCATGCTCTCCGGAGAGCACGCGGACCTGCTGCGCCGCCAGCGGCTGCGCGAGACCAACGAAGAGCATCAGGATCAACGCGCGCAGCGTCATGCGGCCTCCGATTTCACCGATTTGAGGGCTTCCTCAAGTTCCGAGAAGCTCGGGCGAATGTGATGCGGCGTATTCTGGCGCCCAACCTCGATGCAGATGTTGGTCGCATGATTGTGGAGGTTGGCGACCAGAACTTCGCGGATCAACTTGTAGAAATGGCTATCTTCATCGACTACCGCCTTGATCCGCGTTGCGAAGGGCGCAACGAAACCATAGGCGATGAAGACGCCCAGAAAGGTCCCCACGAGGGCGTGGCCGATCATACCGCCGAGCACTTCGGGAGGCTGGTCGATCGACCCCATCGTCTTGATGACGCCCAGAACGGCAGCGACGATCCCCAGCGCCGGCAGCGCATCGGCGACCGTCTGAATCGCGTGACTGGAGTGCATGGCGTGCTCGTAATTCGCTTCAAGCTGCTTTTCGAGAACCTCCTCGACCTGATGGGGGTCGTCATAGTTCATCGAGGCCGAGCGCATCGTGTCGCAGATCATCTCGACGGCTTCATGATCGTGAAGGATCTTGGGATACTTGCCGAAGATCGAGGAATTGTCGGGGGCCTCGATATGTTCCTCGATTGCGACCGGGTTCTGACGGGCGAGACGAATCAGTTCGAACAGCAGACACAGCAGGTCCCGGAAGTCATCGGGCTTCCATTTGGCGCCCTTGAACACCTTGCCGATGTCTTTCATCGTGTGTTTGATCGAGGCCATGTCGTTGGCGAGCACGAACGAGCCGACAGCGGCACCGCCGATCGTGATCATCTCGAACGGGACGGCCTCGATGATCACCCCCATCTTGCCGCCAGCCGCGACATATCCGCCGAACACCGTGACGAAGATAATCACGATACCGATCATGGCTATCATTTCAGTGCCTCCGAAAATCCGATTTCAGCGTAATCGAATGGGGTTAAGATATGCTGATCGCGTCAGTTTTTCGGCGCGCCAGCATTTCGGCCTGCAAGGATGACGCTGATCGAGTAAGCCGTCTTCGGATCGAGACCGGCCAGGACGCCAGCTGCCGATTCGGGTCGCATCTTCGCAAGGAATCCCGCGGCGAAATCGGGCGCCATTTCCTCGAAAAGGGCGGCGGCCTCCTTGGGTTTCATGTTTTCATACAGCGTCACAAGGCGCTGGACGTCATCCTCTGCCGCCTGATCCGCAATCGAGACCGTCCGGGCCAGATCCTGTTCCGCGCTGACCAGAGCGGCAAGACGCTCGTCAATCTTCTTCTCTGCAAGGCGCAGGGCCTGCGCCCGATCGGCCAGCAGATCCTCCTGATCCGCAATGCGTTTTTCGCGTGCCTGAAGCTCCGACAGAAGCGCCATGGCACCGGGCTCCGCCGCACAAGCCTGTGCAGGATCATCCCCCGCGGCGTTCGAGGCGCGGGCAAAGGCGAGACCGGCCCCATCGCTCAACCGAAGCATCGCCGAGCTTGCCAGCAGGAGCGCGATCACGAACAGCACCCCGCGGCCGGTGCGGCGCTGAATGGCCTTGCGTGCCGGTGCCGTCTTGCGCGCGGATGTCATTCTGCGGCCTCCAGATCAGAGTAACGCGAGCGACGCCGCACGAAACGCGCCCGCCGGGCGTCATTTTCCCCATCCGGCAGATCATGCAGCGAGGCCAGCATGAGCTCGAGCCGTTCCGCCCCGCGTTCGGCGCGTTCGGTCAACGCCTTGAGTTGATCGGCGGAGCCCGCCGCGGTTGCCTGCGCACGGTTGAGCGCCTTTGTCATGTCGTCGACCTGGGCAGAGAGCACGGCAATCGCCCCGCCCATACCGTTCTCGAGCTGATTGAAGCGCTTGAGTCGCCGTGACAGCACGAAGCAATAGATCGTCGCGGCGAATGCGCCGCAGCCAAGCAAGATATCGGAAATCAGGTCCATCGCCGTCCCCTCAGTTCAAGACGAATTCAATGATAAGCAGATCGTTGATGCGACCTTCGCCGGTCACCACCTGGATCCGCCGCAGCATTTGCGCCCGCAGCCGCATCAGGGCGCTCGGGTCTTCGAGGTCGCGCAGATCGACGGCCCGCAGATACCCGTTCAGGACGTCCATGACGCGCGGCTTCAGATGCTCGACTTCGGCCTGATAGGCCGAGGGCACCTCGAGCTGCGCCGCGAAGCGCAGATGTCGCGCCCCGTTGGTCCCGAGCGAGATGATCATCGGATCGAGCGGCACGAAGGCGATATCGGGCAGCGGCTCGGCGTGGTGCTCCTCTTTTGGCGGCGCCTCGGCATCCTGCGGGGCGAGAATCAGTCCGGAATAGACGGCGTAAAAACCGCCCCCACCGAGCATCAGCATCAGCACCAGCCCGATGATCAGGGGCAGTTTCGATTTCTTCTTGGGGGCCTCTTCGGCCGGAGCTGTAGCATCAACCATAGCATCACCGATTTCTTCGTTCTTCCAAGCTATAGCCGCAGACCCACTAACCGATTGTTAAGGGCGATCGGCGAAAGATGCTGAGGACGACGGGGCAGAAGCCCGCTCACAGGAGGTGCGTCTTGCAACAGATACTGGCCGTCTGGCAGGCTCTCGATACCCGGCGCCGCGCGATCGTTGGCGGCGCGACTCTCTTGATGTTTGCCGCCATTCTGGCGCTGTCGAACATTGCCACCAAGCCATCAATGGCCTTGCTCTACGCCAGTCTCGAGGGGACCCAGTCGGGCGAGATCATCAGCGCCCTCGAACAGCGCGGCGCCGCATACGAAGTGCGCGGGGATGCCATCTATGTCGATTCGGCAAAGCGTGACGAACTGCGGATGACGCTTGCCGCCGAGGGGCTGCCAACGATTGGCGGCGCGGGCTATGAATTGCTCGATTCGCTCTCTGGCTTCGGGACGACGTCGCAGATGTTCGACGCCGCTTATTGGCGCGCGAAAGAAGGCGAACTGGCGCGGACGATTGTCTCGAACCCGATGATTCGCAGCGCGCGGGTGCACATTGCCAATCCGGTTGATCAGCCTTTCCGCAAGGATCTTCATCCGACCGCTTCGGTCATGGTGAGGACAGCCGCCGGGGGTCTGTCGGCCAGCCATGCGAAGGCCCTGAAATTCCTTGTCGCCTCGGCCGTTTCCGGGATGACGCCGGACGATGTGTCCGTGATCGACACCAATGGCGGCCTGATTGCTGCCGGCGATGAGGATCTGGGCATTCGCGCAGGAGAGGATCGCGCGGTCGAGCTGAAGCGGAACGTCGAAAGGCTGCTCGAGGCGCGGGTCGGCTATGGCAACGCTGTCGTCGAAGTGTCGGTGCAGACCGAGACAGAGCGCGAGGCGATCACCGAGCGCCGAATCGATCCGACGGCGCGTGTCGCGATTTCCACCGATACCGAGCAGCGTTCGGGCAGCTCGAACGACACCAAGCCCGGTGCGGTGACGGTCGCATCGAACCTGCCCAATGGCGATGCGGCAGGGGGCGGCACCTCGCAGAGCCAGAACTCGGAAACGCGAGAGCGCACCAATTACGACGTGTCGGAAACGACGCGGGAACTCGTGCGCACGCCCGGTGCGATCAAACGGCTTACGGTGGCTGTCTTGGTTGATGGTATCACGACGACCGATGCCACCGGAACGACGAGCTGGGCGGAGCGTCCCGAGGACGAGCTTGCCGCCCTGCGCGATCTGGTCGCCTCGGCGGTGGGTTATGACGAGGCCCGCGGCGATCTCATCACGATCCGCTCCATGGCGTTTCAGCCGGTCACCGAGCTTGGAACGCCTGCGAGTGGCGGTTTGCTGTCGGGCGGGCTTGATCTGATGCAGCTGATTCAGGTCGCGGTTCTGGCACTTGTCGCGTTGGTGCTCGGGCTCTTTGTGATGCGGCCCATCCTGACGCGCCCCGTGCCGCAACTCGCCGGTCTGTCCGCACCAGGTGATGCCGTCGCAGGGGCGGCTCTGACCGGAGAGATCGCGGATGATGACCTGCCATCCGATCCGAACATGACTGTCGTATCGGATTTCGAGATGGGCGATTTGCAGATGCCGATGGCGATGGGCGATTTCGGCGAAGAGGAGAGCGACGATCCGGTCGTCCGGCTCAAGCGTCTGATCGAGGCCCGGCAAACCGAGACAGTCGAGATTCTGCGCAGCTGGATGGAAGATGAGCGGGAGCGGACCTGATGAAACACCGTATCAAGCTCGAGTCCTTTGAGGCGGCAGCCCCCGAGGACAACGCTTTCGAGATCGATCAGGCAGCCTTCGAGGAGGCGCGTCTGGCGGCCTTCGAGAAAGGCTATACTGCAGGTTGGGATGACGCGATCGCGGCGCAGGATGCGGAAACGACGCGGTTGCGCTCGGACCTTGGGCAAAATCTGCAATCACTGTCCTTCACCTATCAGGAAGCGCGGCAAGCGGTGCTGGAGGCGTTACAGCCCCTGCTGTTCGACATGACGTCGAAGGTCCTGCCTGCCATGGCGCGCGACACTCTGGGGCAGATCGTCGCCGAGCAATTGATGCCCGTCGCAGGGGATCTGACGGAACGGCCGGTGACGGTGGTCGCAAGTCCGGTGAGCCTGCCGCAGATCCGCGAACTTCTGTCCGGAGAGCGGGCCCTGCCCCTGGCGTTCCAAGCCGAGCCTTCGCTGGGCGAATGCCAAGTCTATCTGCGCTTCGCAGACAGCGAGACGCGTATCGATCTTGATCGGGTCATCATCGCGATTCGCGACGCAATTTCGAGCTATTTCACAGTGGAAACGGAGGAAGCCGCCCATGGATGACGCCTTGCGGAATGAGGGCCAAGCGGCCAGTCCCTTCACCCAGGTGCCGATCGAGATCACCATTTCGGTCGGCAAGGCGCGGCCGTTGGTGCGCGACCTTTTGCGGCTGAAGCGCGATTCGATCCTGCCTCTGGATCGCCGTGTGGACGATCCCGTCGAACTTTATGTCGGCGACAAGCTGATCGCGCGTGGCGAGCTGACCGAGATGGAGGGTGATCACGGTGGCCAGCTTGCCGTGCGCCTGACCGAGGTCGTCGATCTGCAAAACGGCCTCTGAGATGCGTTTCGCCCTGATATTAACGTTAATCTTCTTCGCGCTGCCCGCCGGCGCGCAGGAGATCACCTTGAACCTTGGTCAGGGCGACAGCCTCGCGGGGCGCTCAATGCTGATGATTGCGGCGATCACGCTGCTCAGTCTGGCGCCCGGGCTGGCCATCATGGTGACCTGCTTTCCGTTCATCGTCACGGTTCTGTCGATCCTGCGTCAGGCGCTTGGGCTGCAGCAATCGCCACCGAACATGCTGATCGTCAGCCTGTCATTGTTCCTGACATGGTACATCATGGAGCCGGTCTTCCTGCAAAGCTGGAGCACCGGGATCGAGCCGCTGATCAATGGCACGATCGACCTTCAGCTGGGATTTCAGCGCGGAATCGAGCCATTCCGCATCTTCATGGCGGGCCGCGTCGACCCCGAGACCTTCTCGGCACTCTCGGCCTTGCGCGACGGCACCGCCTATCAGGGCGCGATGCCCGAGGCACCGCTCTCGACACTGGTTCCCGCCTTCATGCTCTCGGAAATCACCCGAGCTTTCGAGATTGGCTTTCTCGTCTTCCTGCCCTTCCTGATCATTGACCTTGTCGTCTCGGCCATCCTGATGTCGATGGGGATGATGATGGTGCCGCCTGCGGTCGTAGCCCTGCCGTTCAAACTGGCGTTTTTCGTCGTGGCGAACGGCTGGACCCTTGTTTCGAGCGCATTGGTGCGCAGCTATTTCTGAGCGCCCGCCGCGGCGGAAAGGGCTTGCCCCGCAGGCAGGGCAGGTTATCTCTGCCTCAAGGGAGGTGCCGATGACCGAAGGACGCCAGATCGAGGCCGCGATGCGACAGGCCGAGGATGCCGCCAAGCTTGAGGGGGGCGAGATGCTCGATCCGCGCGCCCTGCGTCGGGCGCTTGGGCAGTTCGCGACCGGCGTCACCGTGATCACGACCCGCGAAGCGGACAGCCCGGCGCCGATCGGGATTACCGTGAACAGCTTTGCATCGGTCTCGCTTGATCCCCCGCTGATTCTGTGGTCCGCGGCGCGCGCCTCGATGCGGCATGCGCATTTTTCCGGGGCGCAGGCCTTCGCGGTGCATGTTCTGGCGCGTGGCCAAGGGCCGCTGGCCGAGCGTTTCGCGCGCAGCGGGGACGGATTTGCCGGGCTCGGCCATGACCTCAACCCCGAGGGTGTGCCGATCCTGCCGGAAACGCTGGCACGATTTGAATGCCGCACCGAGGCAACCCATGAAGGCGGGGATCACACGATCATCATCGGGCGCGTGTTGCGGTTCACCACCACCCCCGGGGCCGAGCCGCTGGTCTTTGCGCAAGGGGCATTCGGCGGCTTCGCCCCGGTCGCCTGAGCGACCCGGACCGCCGGCGGCACATCACTCAAGCTGGGCGATCTGGGCCGCCAACCGGGCGAGAGCCTCGGATTGTGCCCGGGCGATTGCGGCCGGGTCATCTGCCCTATCCGCCGAAATCGGCACGCTCAGATCAAAGCGCCCCACCTGATCGCGGCCGCCGCCCAGATCCGCCGCCGCAACGTAATAGCTGCCGCTCAGCACGACAGTGCCATCAGCCCGCGCAAGGAATTGCTCGACCCGCACCTCGATCCGTCGGCTGGGCAGCTCGGCCAGCGGCCAGGGCTCGGCGATCACCCGCGCGCCGGACAGGTCCGAGATCTGCCGCGCCAGCGCCAGCGTCACCGCGCGGGGCGGATCGTCGGCCCAGATATTCTCCGGCGTCGAGCGCAACGCCCCGTCCGGGGTTTGCCAGGCGATTTCTTGCCCCGCGGCATATTGCGGCAAGGACACTTCGCGCAGCTCGGCCGATCCGATCCGGTTCGGCAGGGTCTTCGACAGCACGGGCGTTTCGATCACATACCGCCCGGTCTTCTCCGGATCGGAACATCCGGCCAATCCGGCAAGAGCGGCGATCATCATCAGGGAACGGGTCAACATGGCACTCTCCGGTCAGCGGCCCAGAATGAAGGCGCGGGGGTTGCGTTCGATCATCCGCGCGAGCGAACCGAAGGCCGCCGTGGCCCGGCGCAACTCGCGCATCGTGTTCAGCATCTCGGTATTGAAGGCCGAGCGATCGCCATAGGCTTGCACCAGCCCTTCGGCGGTGGTCACCAGATCCTCCAGCTTGCGGGTCAGCGCGGGCAACCGGTCTGTCGCCCCCGAGATCGCGCTGGCGGCCTCTTGCGTCGCGCTCAGCGTGCCGTTCAGCTTCTCGGCCGCGCCGCCTGCGCGCAGATCGGCCAAGAGCCCCGCGGTTTCGCTCAGCGTGTCCGACAGCGCGCGGGGCAGTTGCGCGGCATCCTCCGAGCCAAGCATCCCGCGCAGATCAGCCAGAATCCCGTCGATCTTCTGCCCGATCTCGCCCAGCGGCATCTCGGCCACGGCCTGCGCGGCCTTGTCGGTCGAGGCCAGCGTGTCGCCCAGCCCTTCGATCTCGACAAGAACGCTCGAGGCGGCCTCGGTCACCCCGTCGATCGCGGCAATCGTCTTGTTCGCGGCATCCTGCGCATTCAGCCCCTCGACAAGCGTCCGCAGCTCTTCCAGCAGGCCGGTCAGCTCGCCCGGCATCTTGCGGATGTCCTCGCTCTCGGCCGCGGCGGAAATACTGTCGAGCGTGCGGATCGCGGAATTCAGCACCTGCTCGATCGGAAGGGCCTCGATCCGGGTGAAGATCCCCTGCGCCGAAGCCGACAGATCGTTTTGCGAGGCGGGGCCGGTCGGGATCGTCGGATAGGGTTCGGCATCGAGCCCCATCACTGCGGGCGCCACGTCGGGAATATCGGTCAGCTCGACCACCAGCGTGGTGCCGAGCAGGCCGACCCCGGCGATCCGTGCGCGCAGGCCCTGTTCGACCTCGGCGCGGAGGAATTCGGTGACGACTGCCGTGTCGGTATCGCGCGCAAGCCCCATCCGTTCGGGCGACAAGGAGATCACCACCTGTTGCTGGGCATAGCGGGTGCCCACGCTGTCGGTCCGCAGCCGGATCGAGATATCGGTAACCTCGCCCGCCTCGACGCCGCGGAATTGCACCTTGGCACCCCGCTCCAACCCCTGAATCGCATCGTCAAACAGAAGCGTATAGCGCGCCGGATCGGTGACATCATTGCCGAAGATCGAACCCTTGGCATCTTCGGCGCTGCGATACAGCCGGAACGGCGTGCCGTTACGAACCACCGTGCCGCCGGTCGTATAGGTGTCGAATTCGATCCCGCCCTGCACCAGCGTCGCCAGCGAGCGCACATCCAGATTGACGCCGCCCGCACCGACCGAGACCTTGAACCCCGAGGTGTCCCAGAACCGCGTTGTCGTGCTCAGGCGCTGGTCATGCGGCGCCTCGATATAGGCGTCGATCGCAACGCCGCTTCCGGTCTCGTCCAGCCGCAGGTTCTGCAGCCTCCCGACCGTCACCCCGCGATAGAGCACCGGCGCCCCATCGGCGAGGCCCCCGGCATCATCAGCGCGCAGCTCGATCCAGGTGCCCTTGCTCGGGTCCGGCGCGACGGGGGGCCGGTCGAGGCCCGTGAAGATCGCAGGCTCTCCTTCGGGTGTCGAATCCCAGAAACCTTCGATGAAGGTTCCCGACAGCACGGTGTCGAGCCGCGAAATCCCCTGTGCCGAGACCTGCGGCCGCACCAGCCAGAAGCGCGCCGCCGCATCGATATAGGGCGCCACGTCCTTGTGCACCCGCACACCGATCCGCACCGAGCTCAGATCTTCATTGAAGCCCACCGTCTCGACCCGTCCAACCTCGACCTCGCGGAATTTCAGCGGGGTCTCGCCGGGCACAAGGCCGGTGGCATCGGCAAAGTCGATCTCGATCAGCATCCCGCGATCGGAATAGGTCTTCCATGCGACCCCCAGCGTCACCGCGAGCGCCAGAAGCGGCACCAACCAGACAACGGACAACCGGGTCCAGATCGGATCGGGGGCCGGTTTCACGGCCATTTCGGCGGGCTTCGGATCGTCGGTCATGGGTCCTCGTTACGGGCACGTTCGCCCCGCCAGATCAGGCGGGGATCGAAACTTTGGGCCGAGAGCATGGTAAAGGCAACAGAGAGCGCAAAGGCCGCGGCGGCCGGTCCGGGGTGGACGGTGGCCACGAAGCCAAGCCGCACCAGTGCCGACAGGATCGCCACGACGAAGACGTCGATCATCGACCAGCGCCCGATGAATTCAACTACCTCATAAAGGTGCAGATGCCGGTGATTGCCGATCCGCGCCTCGGTGCCGACCGCGAGCGCAAGATAGCCGATCGCCAGAAATTTCCCGATCGGGATCAGGATCGAGGCGAAGAAGACGATCGCCGCGACGCCATAGTTGTGATGCGCGACCAGCTCGATCACACCGCCGAGGATGGTGTTTTCCTGCGCTCCGGCCAGGGTCGCGGTGCGCAGCATCGGCATCAGATTGGCCGGGATATAGAAGATCAGCCCGGCCAGCCACCACGCCCAGACCTTCTGCAGCGAGCGGGTCTCGACCGGCTGCAGCCGTGCGCCGCAGCGCCCGCAGTCGGCGGTGCCCTCGGGCCAGACCCGGCCGCAGCGGGTGCAGCCGGTCAGCCCGGCATCCTTGGCGGTCAGAAAGCTCATCGCCGCCCCGCGTCGATCGCATCCCAGATCGCAGCCTTGCTCATGAAGATCGTGTTGAGCACGGTGACCACGATCAGCGCGCAAAACGCCCAGAACGCCGGCCCAAGGGATACGGTCGCGAGCCCCGCCACCTTCACCAGCGCAACCGCCGTGCCGATGATGAAGATTTCCGCCATCGACCAGGGCTGCATTTCTTCGGCGATGCGAAAGGCGCTGTGCGCATAGCGATAGGGGGGGCGCGCCTTTCCGAGCGGCCAGAGCGTGTAAAGGATCAGCGCGAAGCGCGCGACCGGCAGCGCCACGATCATCACCAGCACCGCCAGCGACAAGGGCACCAGCCAGCCGTCGGAAAACGCCATCGCCGCCTCGAAGACGGAGCTGGCATTGTAGAGCCCGCGCGCCGAAATCGAGAGGAACGGGAAAAAGACGGCGCCGATCATCAGAATCATCGCGGTGAAGGCCAGCGCGATCACATGCAGGAAGGACCGCTCGCGCGGCGCCACCAGAAGGGTGCCGCAACGCTGGCAGGCCGCGCGCTGATGGGCGCCAAGTTCTGCGCGCAGGTGCAGCACGTCGCACCGCGGGCAGGCGATCAGCGTTTCGGGGCGGAATTTCTGGTCGAGCGGCGTCACAGACATGGGTCCCAGCATAATGCCCGAGGGGGCAGCTGCAAGGCGGGCTGAAAACTGACGCGGATTTTAGCCTTTAAACCGTCCTTAAACCCGGCCTGCTAGACCTGATCCCGGGTGAAAATGAGGTGGTGGAATGAGCACGCGCGACAACGCGGCGCCGGTCATTATCAAGCGCAAGAAGGTGGTTGCCGGTGGTGGCCATCATGGCGGCGCCTGGAAGGTCGCCTATGCCGACTTCGTGACCGCGATGATGGCCTTCTTTCTGCTGATGTGGCTGCTCAATGCAACCACAGAAAAGCAGCGCAAGGGGATCGCAGATTATTTCAACCCGACGATCCCGATCAACCGGATCTCGGGCGGGGGTGAGGGCGCTTTCGGCGGGGATTCGGTCTTCTCGGAGGATCAGATTGCCCAGAACGGCACCGGTGCTTCGTCCGCGCTGCCCACCGAAGAGCGTCAGGCCCGCGGCGAGCGCGGCACCGACAGCGACGAGCAGGCCCGCGAGCAGGCGCAGTTCGAGCAGATGGCGCGCGACATCGAGAAATCGCTGCAGGGTCTGGGCGGCGAATCGATGGTCACCGATCAGCTTGCCCGCCATATCGTCACCCGCGTTACTGACGAGGGGTTGATCGTCGAATTCTTCGATCTCGAGAATGAGCCGCTGTTTGCGGGCGATACCGCTGAGCCTGAACCGGTCACCCGCGAGATCGCGCAGATGCTGGCGCGGGTCTTCGGGCTGGTCAAGAACGAGGTCGCGATCAACGGTTTCACGCGCTCCTATCCCGAGATGCTGCGCACCAACCCGGTCTGGGAATTGTCGATGGCCCGCGCGCAGGCGATGCGCGGCCTGCTCGAAGAGGCCGGATTCGACAAGGACAAGGTGCAGCGCGTGACCGGCTTCGCAGATCGCAAGCCCGCGGCGAAGGTCGCGATGTCGGTGCGCAACAACCGTCTCGAGCTGATCTTGCTGCGCAGCGGGCGCTGATGGCGCGCCGGATTCTGCCCGGGTAAAGCGGACAATTGAATCTGTTAGGCTGATCTTAAGGGCCCGTGCGGCAGTCTGCTGGTCGATCGAAGGACGCAGCAGAAAGGCGCATCCATGTCCATTTCCTCTTCGCTCAATGCCGGCGTGGCGGGCCTTGCCGCCAATGCCACCCGACTTGCGACGATCTCCGATAACATCGCCAACTCCGGCACCTTTGGCTACAAGCGGGCCACGGCGGATTTCGAGAGTATGGTGATCAACTCCGCGGGCAACACCGGGACCTATTCGGCCGGCGGTGTGCGTGCCTCGACCGCCCGTCTGATCGACGAGCGCGGAACGCTCGTGTCGACGAACAATGCGATGGATATCGCGGTCTCCGGGCGGGGCTTCCTGCCGGTGGTGACCTCGGTGTCGCTCGACAACCAGACCGGCGATCAGCCGCTGATGATGACGACGACCGGCTCGTTCCATACCGACGATGATGGCGTGCTGCGCACCGATTCCGGGCTCGTGCTGCTGGGTTGGCCGGCCAATGCCGATGGCACGATCTCGACCTTCCCGCGCGACACCAAATCCGGCCTTGTGCCGGTGGTGATCAACGCCAACCAGACCGCGGGCGACCCGACGACGACGATGAACCTCGGTGTCAACCTGCCGGCGACGGCAACGGATTCGAGCGCATCGGGCGATGCCTTGCCGCTGTCGGTCGAATATTTCGGCAACCTCGGCACCTCGGAGACGCTCAACATTTCGTTCACGCCGACGATCCCCGCAAGCGGCTCGTCGAACACCTGGACCATGGTGATCCGCGATTCGGCAACGCTCGACGATACTTCTACCGCAGTCGATGAGAGCATCATCGGCGAATATGAGCTGACCTTCGACGATTCTCGCAGCAGCGGCGGGACGCTGTCCTCGGTCAACGTGGTCTCGGGTGGCGCCTATGATTCGGCCACAGGCGTGCTGTCGCTGACGGTCGCGGGCGGGCCGCTCGATATGACGATCGGCAAGATCGGCGATACCAACGGTCTGACGCAGCTGTCCGACAGCTTCGCGCCCACGTCGATCACCAAGGATGGCTCGCCGGTTGGTAACCTGACCTCGGTCGAGATCGATGAAAATGGGTATATCAAGGCGAGCTATGACACCGGCTTCATCCGGACCGTCTATCAGATTCCGCTGGTCGATGTGCCCAATCCGAACGGCCTGACCGCCCTCGACAACCAGACCTTTCAGGTTTCGCCGACGTCGGGGTCGTTCTTCCTCTGGGACGCGGGTGATGGCCCGACCGGCTCGATCGAAGGCTATGCCCGCGAGGGCTCGGCCGTCGATGTGGCGCAAGAGCTGACCAGCCTGATCCAGACCCAGCGCGCCTATTCTTCGAATGCCAAGGTCATCCAGACCGTGGACGAGATGCTGCAAGAGACGACCAACATCAAGCGCTGATCCGACCCGATCCGTTGGAGGAGAGTGACGAATGACCATTACCAGTGCGTTTTCCAATGCTTTGTCGGGGCTTTCCGCCTCGGCACGCATGGCGGAGATCGTCTCCTCCAACACCGCCAACGTGATGACCGAAGGCTATGCCCGGCGCGAACTCGTGCTGTCGCCGCACTCGCTCGGCGGCAATGGCGCGGGGGTCAAGATCGAAGGCGTGTCGCGCCAGGTCAATGCGGTGGTCCTACAGGATCGCCGCCTTGCCGACGCTGCCGCCGGCAATGCGACGATCCGAACCGACTTCCTGGCGCGCTTCGAGGCGCAGCTCGGGGATGCAACCGACAGCGACTCGCTGTCAGCGCGGGTCACCGGGCTTGAAAGCGCGCTGGTCGAGGCTGCCAGCCTTCCCGAAAGCGAGGCGCGCCTCGCCGCGGTCGTAGACTCCGCCGAAGACATTGCGGGGCAGCTCAACACGATCTCAAGGGATATCGAAGAGGTCCGCACCCAGGCCGATCATTCGATCGCGGATCAGGTCGAATTGCTGAATACGACGCTGAAGCAGATTGACGAGCTCAATCACGAGATCCTTGTGCAGAAGACCAGCGGGAGCGATGCATCCTCCCTCGAGGATCAGCGTCAGACGCTGATCGACACGGTGTCGGAGATCGTGCCGGTCAGGCAGGTGACCCGCGAAAACTATCAGATATCGCTCTATACGACCGGCGGAGCGATCCTGCTCGACGACAATCCCGTTGAGATCGGCTTTACACCGGTCAATGTGGTTACCCCCTATATGACCCAAGAGGGGGGGCAGCTCTCGGGGCTGACAATTGCGGGCATGCCGGTCTCGACGAGGGACGATGGCGTTCTGGGCGGTGGCACGCTCGGCGCGCTCTTCGCTGTCCGGGACGAGCTGGCCCCCGCCGCACAGCAGCAGATCGATGGCTTCGCGCGCGAGTTGGTCGAGCGGTTCTCAAGCACAGCTGCCGACAGCACGCTTACCCCCGGAACCCCGGGCCTTTTCACCGATAACGGCGTGGCTTTCGATCCGGTTGACGAGGTTGGGCTGGCCAGCCGCATCAGCGTCAATGCGCTTGTCGTACCCGAGGAGGGGGGCGCGCTCTGGCGCTTGCGTGATGGCCTCGGCGCAGTCAGTGCAGGACCGGTCTCGAACGCGACGCAACTGCAGGCCTTGGCCGATACCCTCTCCGCAACCCAGGCCCCCGCCTCGTCGAGTTTCAGCACGGCGCAGCGCAGCATGTCGGGGTTGGCGGCAGATATGCTGTCCTCCGCATCGCAAAATCGGCAGACCGCGGAGGTTACAGAGAGCTATGCGATCGCCCGGCAGGAAACCGCGACCGAGATGTCGCTCGCTGATGGCGTTGATACCGATTACGAGCTGCAGACCCTGCTCAAGGTTGAACAGGCTTATGCCGCGAATGCCAAGGTGATCCAAACGCTCGACACGCTGCTGCAGCAAATTCTGGAGATCTGAGATGAACTACGTTTCCGTCGGTGACATGGCTCAGAGCTATATGCTGCGCAAACACAATGTGCAGCTGAAGCAAACGATGAACACCCTGACCGAAGAGGTTGTGACCGGGATCCGGGGTGACATTGGCAGTGCGGTCAAAGGGGATTTCACCTCGCTGGCCGCGGTCGAGCGCTCCATCGGCATTCTCGCGTCCTATAAGCAGGCGAATACCGAAGCTTCGGTGTTCCTCGGCTCAATGCAGACCGCGCTAGAGGTCGTTCAGGGTATGGCGACGAGCGTGGGTAGCGCTTTGATCGCGGCAGGGGTCGGCGACAATACCGCCGCGGTCAACGCAACCACCGCCGACGCGGCCCAACGCTTTTCATCGGTGATTGCGGCCCTGAACACCAATGTTTCGGGACGCTATGTCTTTTCGGGCGCCGCGACCGACACCAAACCTCTTGCCGCCGCGGATGTGATGCTCGATGCCCTTGAAACCGCGATTTCCGGGCTTTCTACAAGCGAGGACATTGTCGCCGCAGTCGAGACCTGGTTCGACGCTCCTGCAGGCAGCGGTGGATTTACGGATATCGGCTATATGGGAGGCGACCAGTCTCTCTCGCCGATGCGGATTGCTGACGGGGATTCCGTCTCGGTGACGCTGACGGCTTCTGACCAGAGTATCCGCGACACTTTGAAGGGCTTTGCGCTCGCAGCCCTCGTGGGCGAAGGACGTGTCCCGAGTAGCGTCACGACCCGTGCACAACTGACCGAAGCCGCGGGCAGCATGATCATGACTGTCGACGCGAGCCTTACGTCCGAGCGGACCAAAATCGGCACGGCGGAGGGGCTGATCGAGGAGGCGCAGACCCGAAACAGCGCGGAAACATCGTCGCTTGCACTCGCGCGCGCGGCAATGATCGAAGCTGATCCCTATGACACTGCGACAGCGCTTGAGGCGGTCAAAACGCAGATCGAGACGCTCTACACCCTGACCTCACGCCTGTCGGCCCTCACGCTCACGGATTATCTCTGATGCGCTTTCTGTTCGCCCTGATTCTCCTGCTGGCCCCGCTTTTCGCCAATGCGGCGCCGATCCGCATCAAAGATCTCGTGCAGTTCGATGGCGTCCGCGGCAACGATCTTGTCGGGTATGGTCTTGTTGTCGGGCTGAACGGCACCGGCGATGGGATCCGAAATGCCCCCTTCACCGAAGAGATAATGTCGAATATCCTCGAACGGCTTGGCGTTAACGTTACCGGCGAGCAATTTCGCCCGAAGAACGTCGCAGCCGTTCTTGTGACCGCGACTTTGCCGCCGTTTGCCCGGGCTGGGAGCCAGGTTGATGTGACGGTCTCGGCGATCGGGGACGCAAAAAGCCTCCTGGGCGGAACGCTGGTCATGACGCCTCTGAACGCCGCAGATGGTGAAATCTATGCCGTTGCGCAGGGCACCATCCTCGCGGGTGGGGTCGCTGCGCAGGGGGACGCGGCTGCCGTTGTGCAAGGGGTTCCGACCTCGGGGACAATTCCGTCAGGGGCGCGGATCGAGAGAGAGATCAGTTTCGATTTGAACGGCCTCAAGACCGTTCGGCTCGCACTGAAAACGCCGGATTTCACGACGGCCGGGCGGATCGAACAGGCAATCAACCAAGAATTTGGCCGCCGGGTGGCGGTGATGCAGGACGCCGGCACGGTCGCATTCAACATAGATGCGACCAGCATGCGCTCGGCCGCACATGCGCTGGGACGGATTGAAAACATCGGTGTCGAGCCCGAGCGCCGTGCGCGCGTGATCGTGGATCAACGGTCCGGCACGATCGTCATGGGCGAAGATGTACGAATCTCGCGCGTCGCGGTCAGTCAGGGAAACCTGACGTTGCGGGTCGAAGAGGCGCCAGTGGTCGTACAGCCTAACCCGTTCTCGGAGGGGCGCTCGGTTGTCGTTCCGCGAACGACCGCCTCGATCGAGGAAAATCCCGGTGTGCAAATGGCAGAGGTCGCCGAAACGACATCGCTTTCGGAGGTGGTCGCAGGGCTCAACGCCCTTGGAGTCAGCCCTCGCGACATGATCGACATCCTGAAGAGCATCAATGCCGCGGGTGCGTTGCACGCCGAGTTTATCGTGAACTGAGGGGTGCGGCTCACTGGTGCCGCAGCGCCTCGATCGGATCAAGCTGGGCGGCCCGGCGCGCGGGAAAATAGCCGAAGATCACCCCGACCAGCGCCGAAAAACCAAAGGCCAGCACAATCACCCAGCCACTGGGGACAAAGGGAATTGCCATGATCCGCGCCGCGAGTAACGCAAGACCGAGCCCGATGAGAATGCCGATCACGCCACCGATCAGCGACAAGACGACGGCTTCAATCAGGAATTGTGCGAGCACCTGATGGGCTTGGGCGCCAACCGACAGGCGAATGCCGATCTCCCGGGTACGTTCAGTCACCGACACGAGCATGATGTTCATGATACCGATCCCACCCACCAAAAGGCTGACTGCCGCCACCGATGACAGCAGCCCGGTCAAAACCGCATTGACCGAGTTCAGCATCGACGCAATTTCCTTCATGTCGGAGACCGAGAAGTCATTCTCTTCGCCGAGCTCGATGCGCCTGCGTTCCTGCATCAAGGTGTCGATCTCGAAGATTGCGCGCGCGGTCGATATCCCCGGCGCCAGTTGCATCGAGATCGACGCCACATCCTGATTGCCCTCAAGACGCCGCTGCACCGTCTTGATCGGCATCATCACGATATCATCCTGATCCTGCCCAAAGGTGCCTGCACCCTTGGCGATCAGGTATCCGATCACTTCGCAGGAAATCGACTTGATGCGGATCGTCTCGCCCGTCGGATCCGTTGAACCGAACAGGGCGGTACGCACCGTCTCGCCGATGATGCAGACATTGGCGCCGGACCGATCCTCGATATTGCTGAAGCCACGCCCACGTTCGATGTCCCAATTCCCGATTGTCAGATAGTCTGACGTCGTTCCGGTCACCGTCGTCGTTCGGTTCGAACTGCCGAATACCGCCGTTTGAGAGGTGCTGACCACCGGCGCGACCGCTGACAACACGCTCAGATCACGCAAGGCATCCACGTCAGACAACTTGAACGCGGGCGCACTATCGCGCGTGCCGGGACCCAGCATCCGTGCCCCGGGCCGCAAGATGAGCAGATCGGTTCCAAGGCTCCCGACATCTGCCGAGACTTGCTCGGATGAGCCCTGACCGACGGTGACCATCGCGATCACCGCCGCGACCCCGATCACGACCCCGAGCACAGTCAGGAAAGATCGCAGGGCATTCCGCGTGATCGTGGTGAGCGCGAGCCGGATCGTTTCCCAGATCATGCCGCCCCCTCCGCCGCGACCGGCGCATCGCGCAGAATCCGGCCATCGGTGAAGACCACCAGACGACTCGCATAGCGTGCCATATCCTCCTCATGGGTGACCATCACGATCGTCAGCCCCTCTTCCCGGTTAAGCCTCTGAAGAAGCTGCATGATCTCATTGCTGCGCGCCGTGTCGAGGTTGCCGGTCGGCTCGTCAGCCAGCATCACCATCGGCTCTCCGGCGAGGGCGCGGGCGATCGCAACGCGCTGTTGCTGCCCCCCGGACAGCTGCGAGGGCGTATGATCCTCGCGCCCTTCCAGACCAACGCGTCGCAGCGCCTCGCGCGCCCGCGCCCCGCGTTCGGATTTCGGCAAGCCCTTGTAAATAAGAGGGAGTTCGACGTTCTCGAGCGCCGTCGTTCTTGGCAACAGGTTAAAGCCCTGAAACACGAACCCAAGATAATGTCGCCGCAAGAGGGCCCGCTGATCTTGATCCAGTGCGGCGACCTCGACCCTGTTGAAACGATACTGGCCCGCGGTCGGCCGGTCGAGGCAGCCGATAATGTTCATCGCCGTCGACTTGCCCGACCCCGAGGGCCCCATGATCGCCACGAACTCCCCCGTCGAGATCGTCAGATCGACCCCGTCCAGCGCTTTCACCAAGGCCTCACCCGCGCCATAGCTGCGGGTGATCCCGTGCAATTCGATGATCGGCTGGGCGCACATTTAACGGGCCTCGCTCTGGTCGGTGATCACCTGAGCACCCTCTTCCAGATCCGCGGACGAGATGATCGTATATTTTCCATCGCTTGCGCCGACGGTCACCGCGACCTCGACCGACTGCCCGTCGCGCAGAACCCAGACCGATTTGGCTGTGGCTGACCCGACCGACACCCCGACCTGACCCGGCGGCTTGGGCATGATCATGCCAATCAGCCCACCCGTCCCGCTCCCCGAGCCCTCGGCAATCTGCGGTGGCGCGTACCGCAATGCCGCGTTCGGCACCTGCAGCACATCGGTTTCGGTGGCGACCGTGATCGTCGCGGTCGCGGTCATCCCCGGGCGCAGAAGCTTGCGCCCGTTATCGACCTGCAACACGGCCTTGTAGGTCACCACATCATCGGTCTCTTCCGGGGCATAGCGCACTTGGCTGATCACCGCCGGAAAGCTCTCGCCGCTATAGGCGTCGACGGTGAAGGTCGCGCGGTTACCAACGGCAACCTGCCCGATATCCGCCTCGTCGATATCCACCAGCAACTCCATGCGGGTCAGATCTTCGGCCAAGGTGAACAGGGTCGGGGCCGACAGCGAGGCCGCGACAATCTGCCCCGCCGAATAGGCTCGATCCAGCACGACCCCCTTGATCGGCGAGCGGATCACCGTGTCCTCGAGATCAGCATTGGCCAGTTCCAGATTGGCCTGCGCCAGCGTCAAGGACGCCTGCGCCGCCTCGAGCGCCGCCTTGGCGCGTTCGTTATTCGCGGTGAAGGTGACGAAATCGGTCTGGGTGATGACGCCGCGCCGGTCGAGTTCCTTCTTCGACTCGTAGATTTCCGAGGCTTCATGGGCGGTGGCCTCGGCTTGGGCAACATCGGCCTTCGCCCCGGCCAGAGCGGCTTCCGCATTGGCGACCTGAGCCCGGAATTTCGTATCGTCGAGACGCGCAAGCACCTGACCAACCTCGACTTCGTCGTTGTAATCGACTTCGACCGTTTTCAGCGTCCCCGATTGCGCTGAGGAGACTTCGACCTCGGTCGTCGGCTGTACCGTGCCCGTCGCAGTCACTGTGACCGTCAGATCGCCGCGGCGCACGGCTTCGGTCTGATATCGGGTCGCCGGGCCGGTCGCCGTGCCTGCGACCATCAGGTAACCCGCCAGACCCAGCGCGGCCAGCGCGGGGCAGTGTCCCAGCACATGGTGTAGGAGGCCGCGCGCGGAGCCTTTGGCGTAGCGCAGCGCGCGGCCGTTGGTGACGCTGGCGGTCACCGTCGATCT
>JACXUS010000480.1 GCA_014763785.1 Sphingomonadales bacterium
CTTCTGGCCTGGCTGATGCTGTCGGCCTATGCCACGGTGCAGCTGCTGCTGTCGGACTATGTGCAGCATTACGGGCTGGCCCGGCGGCGGCTGTCGGCCTCGATGCTGGATGCGACCTATGAACCGGTGGGGCCACAGCATTCCTGGAACGCGCCGCACTGGTTTTCGTCGGCCCTGATGCTGCATGCGCCGCGCCATTCCGACCATCACGCTCATCCCGCGCGGCCCTACCCCGCGCTGCGCCTGCCCGAGGCACAGGAGGCGCCGATGCTGCCCTATGCCTTGCCGGTCATGGCGACGATCGCGCTGGCGCCGTCGCTGTGGCGGCGGGTGATGCACCCGCGCCTGGCGCCCTGGCGGGACGGCGGCGCGGCCCCGCCGATCACGCGGGTCTGACTGGCGCGGGGCGGCGCGCTCTGCCACTCTGGGTGCGACCCAGAGCCAAGGCCAAAGCGAAGGACTGCCCCCATGCGCCCGATCCTGCCCCTGATCGCCCTTGTTGCGGCGCTGCCCGCCTGGGCGGCGGATGCGCCCATGACCGGGGCCGAATTCGATGCCTATTCGCGGGGCAAGACGCTGACCTATGCGGTCGGCGGCACGATCTACGGGGCTGAACAATACCTGCCGGGGCGGCGCGTGGTCTGGGCCTTTTCGCAGCAGGAATGCCGCGACGGGGTCTGGTACGAACAGGACGGCCAGATCTGTTTCGTCTACGAACACGACCCGACGCCGCAATGCTGGCAGTTCTTCCTGGATCAGGGGGGCCTGCGCGCGCGCTTCATGGCCGATCCGCCCGGGGCGGACCTGATCGAGGTGGATCAGGGGACCGAGCCGCTGATCTGCGCGGGCCCCGACGTGGGCGTCTGAGGCCGGGTCAGAACAGGCTGCCCTGGTCGGGGCCGGGTTCCTTGCCGCGGGTCCGGGCGGCGGGCTTGCCGCCCAGGGTCAGGCGCCCGTCCTGGAATTCGATTTCCAGCGCCTGCGCGGCCTCGGCCGCGGCGCGGGTGGTGACGACGGCGCCATCGCCGCGCACCACGGCATAGCCGCGCTTCAGCGTATCCTCGTAGCCAAGGCTGCGCCGCATGCGGTCGAGCCCCTCCAGCCGGTCGGCCAGCACCGCCGTGCGCCGGGCCTGCGCGGCCTCGAGACGCGCGGCCAGTGCGGCAAGGTCGGCCGTGCCGCGCTGCACCTGGCGGCCGGCCTCGGCCAGGGCCCGGCCGCGCGCTGCGACCAGCCGCGCGGCCATGGTCTGCAACCGGTCGCCACTGCGTTCCACGCGCCGGATCAGGGCGGTCGCGGCACGATCCTGGCGCGTGGCCAGCGCCTCGGCCCGGCGCCGCACCAGATCCAGCAAAAGGGCGGGCCGCATCAGCGC
>JACXUS010000175.1 GCA_014763785.1 Sphingomonadales bacterium
GCGGGGCTGAACGCCGCGCGGGCCCGCGGGAACGGGGCCGGTGTGCCCCAGCGGGATTGTGCCGTTTTTTGCGGATTGTCATGCCCGTGAATGGGCCTTTGTCGCGATTCGGATTATCGTTCCGTTAAATTTATGTGCTCAGGTCCAATTCTGAACACATGCTTGCCGAGAGAATTGCACACCCGTCCCGCATCTACGGAGCCCAGAAACATGCCCAGGACCACGATCCTCAAATCAGGCCCAGGGCAGGCTCGGCGCCGCGGGATCTGCTCCCTGTTGCAAGCGTTGGTCCTGTCTTGGGCGGTAGGAGTTGCCGCCATGACTGCCGATACGGCGCAAGCCGACCTCGTCCCGCTGCAAGAGGCCACCGGTCTCAGCAACCCCACTCTGGCCGTCAACCTCGCGGGCGTCGCCGACTGGGAAAGCGCGTCGCAATTCCTCGATCTGATGAAGATGATGCGCCCCTGGGTCGGGACCGTGGACAACGTCTATGGGGCGATGACCAATGCCGAGCTGATCGAGAGCGGCGTGTTGGACGAGAACGGCTGGCTGACCGCAATTCCCGAGGGCGTGGACAAGATCACCACGACCTGGACCTGGACCAGAACCAGCGAGGCCGACCCGTTGCTGGCCGAGCAGCGGGCGGGTGTCTATGTCTTCGAATACGAGGGCACCGGCGAGTTCCGCCTGACGGGGGATGTGAAAATCCTTAGCCAGGAGCCGGGCCGCATCGTCTTCGAGAACACCGGCGGCAATTCGATGTCGCTGTCGATCCTGTCGACCGATCCCGCCGGAACCGGGGATTACCTGCGCAACATGACCCTTGTGGCGCAAGAGCACGAGGCGCTCTTCCAGGCGGGCGAGATCTTCAACCCCGACTGGATCGCGTTGATCGAGGATGCCCGCCAGATCCGCTTCATGGACTGGATGAAGACCAACAATTCCACGGTGACGAGCTGGGACGACATGCGGGGCAGCGATGATCGCGGCATGGGCACCACGGCCTCGATCGAGGATATGGTCGCGCTGGCCAACAAGATCGGCGCCGATCCGTGGTTCACCATCCCGCATGGGGCCGATGCCGACTATATCCGCCAGTTCGCCATCTATGTGCATGACAATCTCGACCCGGACCTCGAGGTTCGCATCGAATATTCCAACGAGACCTGGAACTGGCAATTCGCGCAGAGCAAATGGCTGCTCGAGCAATCGAAGGCCGACTGGGGCGTCGAGGCGCATACCGCCTATTACGTCAAGAAAGCCACCGAGATGGCGCTGATCTGGGAAGAGGTCTTCGCCGATGATCCCGACCGTCTGGTGACCGTGCTGGGCGGGCAGGCGGGCAACCTCAGCTATACCAAGACGCTGCTGGCGGCCGAGGCTTGGAAAACCGCCGAGCCCGACCGCTATATCGATCCCGCGACCGTCTTCGACGAATTCGCCGTCACCACCTATTTCGGCCATAGCACGCTGAAGGAAGACGAGGTGCGGGCCACGCTGCTCGCGCTGATCCCCAAGGATTTCAACGCCGCGGCGGCCTATCTGCGCGATCTGCTGCTTGATCCGGACTATAGCGGCTCGGTTCCGGCGATGGCCGAGCGGCTCAAGGCCCAGGGCGATCTGGTGCATGCCGCGGGATTTGACCTCGTGTCCTATGAAGGCGGGCAGCATATCGACTATGGCGGGGTGACCGCGGGGCTGAGCGAGGCGGATGCCGCGCTGCTCGACGGTTTCATCAAGGCGTTCATCTACAGCGACGAGATGGCCGAGGTTTACGCGGTGCTCTGGGATCACTGGGCCGAGATTTCCGACGGTCCCTTCATGCAGTTCACCGATGTCGATACGGCCACCTCCTCCGGCTCCTGGGGGATCTATCGCAGCCTGCTGGATGACAACGCCCGCGCCGACCTGCTTGAGCGGCTCAACGACACCGAAACCCCGTGGTGGGGCGGCGAGGGGGGCGTGCAATATCTGCAGGGCGTGACCGAGACCGGAACCGAGGGCGCCGACACGATGGCGGGCACCGTTCAGGAAGACATGCTGATCGGCGGCGCGGGCGACGATCTGTTCCGCCCCGGCGCCGGCGATGACGGCATCAACGGCGGCGAGGGCATCGACACGGTGCAAGTCTCGGGGGCGGCGGCGGATTACGAGATCCTCGACCACGGCGAGGGCGTGATGCTCATCGGCCCGGACGGCAAGGATTACCTCTATGCGGTCGAATGGGTCGAATTCGCCAATGGCGACCGTTACGACCTGCGCACCGGCGAGCTGATCGCGGCGCCGGTCCCGGTCGAGCTGGACAAGACCGAGGCGCCAGCGGCGATCGAGGCCCCGGTCACCGCCGACCCCGAGGTGCAGCCCGAGGAAGAGGCCCTGCTGCCCGGTGCGGACCCCGAGGGTATCCTCGATTATTCCGACGGCGACAGGGGGCTGATGGTCACGGCGCTCAACCCGTGGTCGACCCTTGGCCGCGCCGAGGGGCTGAGCGGGCAGGACGACTTCTTCGTCGGCTTCCGCGACACCAAGGCCGAGATCAATGGCCAGATGGTCGGGATCACCTATTACACGACCGAAGAGAACAGGCTGACCAAGGACGGCGCGTTGTTGACCGGCAGCGCCCGCGAGACGCTGGACCTGCTCGGCGCGCTGGAAACCGATGTGACGGCGGTGCGCGGCAGTCAGGGGCGCGATTCGATCTATGGCCGCGGCGCGTCCGACTGGTTCGATGGCGCGGGCGGCAATGACTATATCGCGGGCCGCGCCGGCAATGACACGATCCTTGGCGGGGCCGGGTCGGATACGCTGGACGGCGGCTCGGGCGACGATGTGCTGACCGGCGGTCGCGATGCCGGCGATACCTTCCTATTCAGCGCGGGGTCGGGCAACGACCTGATCACCGATTTCGACGAACAGGACCGCCTGTTGCTCAATGACTTCCTCGACGACACCGGCGCCACGGCGCAATGGGGCGAGACCGACGAGGGGCTGACCCTGTCGAACGGTCTGGGCGACATGATCACCTTTGGCGGGCTCGGGCTTGAGGATGCCGGCTGGATCCTGCCGGGCGCCTGACCCTGCGCGCCTGACCCGGTGCGCCTGACCCCGGGGCGCGTGACCTGCTGACACGACCGCAGCGCCCGGCCTTGTGGCCGGGCCCGTGCACGGGCGGCCGAACCTTGGGCAATCGGCCCTGACCCTGCTGCTCAGGCTTGCGCTATGGCGCGCCGCAGGACATTGTTAGCAGGTGCAGCAAAAACGGGGCGGACCGGCATGCAGGCGCCTGAGGGCAAGACATTCGTTTTCATCATCGGCGCGCAGAAGGCGGGAACCACCTTCCTTGCGGCCAGCCTTGCGCGGCTGCCCGACATCTGCCTGTGCGAGCCGAAAGAGCCGCAGTTCTTCACCACCCATTTCGGGCGCGGCTTCGACTATTATCTGGGCCTCTTTCCGGACCCCGCCGCGCGGATCTGGATCGACGCCTCGACCACCTACAGCTTCCTGCGCCCGCGCGCCGATCTCGACACCCCCGACGCGCCCGGCCTGCCCGATCCGGTGCCCGCGCGGCTCAAGGCCTTCGCGCCCGATTGCAAGATCATCTATGTGCTGCGCGATCCGGTCGACCGGGCGGTCTCGGCGGTGGTGCATGCCGACCGTTTCAAGGGCCGGCTGGGCACCAGCCTGTCGCTCATGGACTGGCTGCAGCGCGATCCGATGGCGGGGCTGCCCTCGCGCTATTCCGAGCAGCTCGCGCGCTATCTGGAGGTCTTCGAGCGCAACCAGATTCTGGTCCTCGACTTCAAGGACCTCACCCGCAACCCGGTCGAGACCGTCAATCGCTGCGCCCGCTTCATCGGCGTCGAGCCCGTCTTCGGGGCGCAAGACCTGCCGACCGAGAAGAAGCACGAATCCTTCCGCCTGCCCGGACCGCTGATGCCGCTGGTGCGGCTGACGAGCCGCGAGACCCGCGCGCGTCTCAAGGGCTGGCTGCCGCGCGCGCTCCTGCGCAAGGTCATGCTGCCGGCCTCTGCGGGCAAGATCGAGGTCACCGACCGTCCCGAGGCCGATGCCGCCTTCGCCGCCGAACGCGACTTCATGGCGCGCGAATTCACCCGCAACCCGCTCTGACCCCCGACCGTTCCGACCCTGCCGCCGCTTTGCAAAGGCCCGCCATGACCGCCGATCCCGCGATCAACCGTCCCGCGCTTGCCTATCTGACGGGCGAATATCCCAAGGTCTCGCATACGTTCATCCTGCGCGAGGTGGCCGCGCTGCGCGAACAGGGCTGGCCGGTCGAGGCCTGCACGATCCGCCGCCCCGATCCCAAGACCATCGTCGGCGCCGATCAGCAGGCCGAGGCCGCGCGCACCTTCGCCGTGATCGAGGCCGCGAAATCGCCCGTCCGGCTGGCGCGCGCGCTGATCTGGGCGCTTG
The DNA here is from genome assembly GCA_014763785.1 of Sphingomonadales bacterium. Lineage (GTDB taxonomy): Bacteria > Pseudomonadota > Alphaproteobacteria > Rhodobacterales > Rhodobacteraceae > Rhodobacter. The sequence continues at coordinate 4,435 of JACXUS010000175.1, forward strand.
CCCGCGATCCGCGCGCGGTGGCGCGGGCGGCGCGGCTGGCCTGGGCGATCCGCCCGCCGGGGATCAAGGCCGCGCTCTGGCAGGGGTTCTATCTGCTCGAGGCGATCGTTCTGGCGCATCATCTGGCCGGGCGCGGCGTGGTGCATCTGCACAATCATTTCGCCGATTCCAGCGGCACGGTGGCGATGCTGACGGCCGAAATCGGCGGCATCGGCTTTTCGATGACGATGCACGGGCCCGCGCTCTTCTATGAACCCCATCGCTGGCGGCTCGACGCGAAGACCGCGCGCGCGCGCTTCGTGGCCTGCATCAGCCATTTCTGCCGCGGGCAGGCGATGCATTTTTCCGACCCCGCGCATTGGGACAAGCTCAAGATCGTGCATTGCGGCGTGGTGCCCGAAAGCTACGGCCGCGCCCCTGACGCGCCGCGCGGCAAGCGGCTGATCTTCGTCGGGCGGCTCGCCGCGGTGAAGGGCGTGCCGGTGCTGATCGAGGCCTTCGAGCGCCTCGTGGCGCGCCACCCCGAGGCGCGGCTCGAGATCGTCGGCGATGGCCCCGAACGCGCCCGCGCCGAGGCCCGGGTGGCCGAGCGGGGCTTGGGGCAGGCGGTCAGCTTCCTTGGCTATCAGTCGGCCGATGCGGTCTCGGGGTTGCTCGCGCGCGCCGATTGTCTGGTGCTGCCCTCCTTTGCCGAGGGGGTGCCGGTGGTGCTGATGGAGGCGATGGCCTCGGGCCTGCCGGTGGTGGCCTCGCGCGTGGCGGGCGTGCAGGAGCTGGTCGAGGATGGCGTCTCGGGCTTCACCGTGCCCGCGGGCGATGTCGAGACGCTGGTGGCGCGGCTCGATCAGCTCTTGTCGGACCCGGATCTGTGCGAACGCATGGGGGCGGCGGGCCGTGCCAAGGTCTGCGCCGAATTCGATCAGGGCGCCGAGGCGCTCTGGCTGGGGCAGATCGTCGAAGGGGCGCTGGCCGGGCAATTGCCCGCCAGCCTGCGCCCGCAATGAGCGGGCCGGGCGCGATCCGCAACGACCGGGCGCGCGGCGGCTCTGGCGCGGCGGGACCCGCCCCCGACCGGAGGGTTGCCTGATGGCCACGCATCCGAGCACGCGCACGAAGCCCGAAGCGCCCCGCGCAGGCCACGCGGTCTGGCCCGATCTGGCCAAGGGTCTGGGCATTGTGCTGGTGGTGACCGGGCATGCCTGGCGCGGCATTGCCGAGGCGGGTCTGATGCCGCAGGACGCGCTGTTTCATGCGGTCGATGATGCGATCTATGCCTTTCACATGCCGCTGTTCTTCTTCCTCTCGGGGTGGTTCTTCCCGCAGCTGCTGCGCCGCGAGGCGCCGGCCGGTCTGCTTGGGCGGATTGGCTGGCGGCTTTTCTATCCGCTGTGCCTGTGGACCTATGGCTTCATCGCGGTGAAGGCGCTTGCCGGCTCGGCCGCGAATGCGCCGGTCGCCTGGTCCGAGATGCTGCGGCTGCCGGTGCCGGGCTATCAGCATCTTTGGTTTCTCTGGGCGCTGATCGTGATCCAGCTGGTCGCGGTCGCCGTGCGGCCGCTGGCGCTGCGGGCGATGGCGCCGGTCATGGCGGCGTTGCTGGCGCTGGCCTGCCTGCTCTATCTGGGCGATCTGTTGCCCCCCAGCGGCATCTTCAACGGGGCCGAGCGCTCGGCGCCGTTCTTCTTTCTGGGGGCGCTCTTGGG
>JACXUS010000481.1 GCA_014763785.1 Sphingomonadales bacterium
GCCGCACCATCGCCCAGACCCCGAGGATCACCAGCGGCGTGAGCCCCGCCAGCGCCATTTCCTTGGACAGGCCGAGCTTCTTGGCCAGCGGATAGCTCAGATAGCCCGCAAGGCTCACCGCATAATAGCTGATCGCCACGACCGACAGCCCCTCGACCGTGTGTTGCAGCCGCAATTGCAGATCGGCGCGGCGATCCATGCTTTCCAGCAGCTTCTGGTTCTGCGCCTGCCGCTCGACATCAACCCGCGTGCGCAGCAATTCGCCCGCCCGCTCGGCGCGCTCGATCATCGCCTTCAGCCGCGCCTCGGCCGAGATCACCGTGCGCATCGCCGGCTCATAGCGGCGCAGCATGAATTCGGTGAATTTCTGCCGCCCCTCGAAGCGCGTCTCGCGCAGCACCTCGACCCGCTCGGCCACGATCGCCGCATAGGCGCCCGTCGCGCCAAAGCGGAACGAATGGCTGACCGCAAGGCTTTCCAGCTCGGCCGAGACCGCCAGCAGCCCGTGCAGCGTCTCCTCGGACGGGCGGGTGTCGCCCGCCATCCCCGCGACCAGCTCCGACAATTCGGGGTCGAGCGCATTGAGCCGCTGCGTCAGACCGCGCGCGCGCCCCAGCCCCAGCATCGACATCGCGCGATAGGTCTCGAGCTCGCAGATCCGCTGCACGATGCGCCCCACGCGCCCCGCCCCGGTGCCCGGCGCGGCGAAGATCGCAAAGCGCATCTGTCCGGCCGGGTCGATGCGGAAATCCCCCGCCACCACCGCCGCGCCATCGAGCACCCAGGCACAGGCGAGGCTTTCGGGCACGAACCACTGATCCAGCAGCGGATTGATCGCGGCAGGGTCCTCGGGCAAGGTCTCGACCCGGATCGAGACCGCGGCGATCCGCTTGCCCGGCGCCTGCGCCAGCCAGTCGGCGGGGAAGACCTCGGCCTCCATCGGGTCGAAGGGCCGCTCCGACAGGCCCGGCGCATGCGCAAGGAAGCTGGTGAATTCGGTATGGCTTTCCCATTTCAGCGCATGCCGCCCCAGGCCCGCGGTCAGATGGGTCACCCCCTCGGGCGAGGGCGCGGCGCCCGAGCGCACCAGCAGCGCATCGAGATGCGCGCGATCCGCCGCCCGGTCGCGGTTGGCCGCATCGCGCGGCTCCTTGATCGCCAGATAGGTGACCTGCGCGGGCACCTCGACGCGCACGAAGGGCCGCGCGTGCAGCTCATTGACCAGCGCATAGCGCAAGGGATGTTCGTCGTTCGGGCTCATCGGGTCCTCTGGGCGGAGGGGGAAATCGGCGCAATACCCTCCTCTAGCGCCAAAAGATCAGCGATAACAGATATTTGTCGGCATACTTTGGTGCACAATCGTCGCAGCCC
>JACXUS010000482.1 GCA_014763785.1 Sphingomonadales bacterium
CGCGCCCTCGAAGCGGTTCTCGATCTCGCCGAGGTCGAGGTCGGGCACCAGCGAGATGCGCCGCTCCGACCCGAGCGCTTCCAGCCCCTGGTTGATGCCCCCGATGAAGCCGTTGATGCGCGAGACCACGCCGTTCAGCATCGCCTCGACGCCATCGACAAGGCTGTTGGCGGCCTGGAACGCCAGATCGCCGATGGCGGCGGGCAGCAGGCCCCAGACCGCCTTGATCGCCTCGTAGGCGCCTTCGAACGTGTTCGCGGCGGTGTTGCCGAAGCTCACCACGCTCTCGATGGCGCTCTGCATGCCCAAGGCGGCATCGGCCTTCAGGTCGAAGAACATCGCCGTTGCCGCGGCCCCGGCCGCTGCGGCGCCCATGCGGATCCGCTCCCAAACCTCGGCGGCCACGTCCTTCAGGAGCGACATCGCTTCTCCGAAACCGCCCGCACCGGAGACGAGCCGGGTGAACTGGTAGACGAGCTCGCCCGCGCCGACGATCAGCGCGCCGATGCCGGTGCGGATCAGCGCCCCACGCAGCACGACCAGCGCCGTGGCGAGGCCACGGACCGAAAGGGCAGCAGCGGCCATCCCCGCCACCCAGCGGCCCGCGAGGAAGGCCGCGAAGGTGGCGGCATAGGTTGTGAGGCGGCCGATGTTGTCGAAGAGCCCGCGGATCGCGATGCCAAGCGGGCCGGTCCGGCTGGCGACCGCCGCCATCGCGTTGGCGACGGCTTCCAGCGCCGGAGCCGCGGCAACCGCCAGCTGGTTCGACAGACCGCGCCAGATCAACCCAAGCCGGGAGATGGCGTCGTTCGTCCGCTCGATCTGGTCGGCGAGCCCGCGCCCAACGCCAGCCGGGGGAACCTGGAGCTGCGGATAGGCTACCGCATCCAGGAGCTCGCCCATGGCGGGATCAAGCCCGCGACGCGGCGCACGCTGGACGCGCTGGCGGCCGAGGTCGCATCCGGCGCGCCGGGTCTGCTGATCGCGGATCCCCGCCGCCCGATCCCCGGCACCAAGCTGGTGCGCGAATGGGAGGGTGAGGAGCAGGTCGTCACCGTCCTGACCGATGGCTTCGAATGGCAGGGGCGGGGCTTCAAGTCGCTCTCGGCCGCCGTGCGCGCGATCACCGGCAGTCACTGGAACGGGTGGAAGTTCTTCGGGCTGGCCCATGGTGCGGAGGCCCGCTCATGAGCCGCACCAAGCCCGAACCCGTCCGCCGCCTGCGCTGCGCCATCTACACCCGCAAGTCGAGCGAAGAAGGGCTCGATATGGAGTTCAACAGCCTCGACGCCCAGCGCGAGGCCTGCGAGGCCTACATCGCCTCGCAGCGCGCCGAGGGCTGGGTGGCGATGCGCGACCGCTATGAC
>JACXUS010000483.1 GCA_014763785.1 Sphingomonadales bacterium
TGTTAAGGCTTCCTTTACTTACCGCGGCCGGGGCGTCCCGCGAAGGGAAAAGCGGCGAAAACACGGCAGATCCGGCCGGTCCGGGGCGCCGAACCGGGGCCCGATGGGCCCTGTCTGGGGGGTTTTTGTTTCGGGTGTGGAACCAGTCGATCGGCCTCCGAATCACGCCCCTTTGCGGTGGCATCGCGCCAAATCTGGAGGGCGCAGGCGGCGCTCCCACACCCAGGACCACCAGGTGTGCCGCCGTGGCGTTTTCACCTGCAAGCTGTATTCGCGGCGCATTGACGCCGATTTTGGCAACAGCGAAAAATCTGGTTTCAGGGAATGTGGCACAATCATGGCGTGCACCACCTTTGCGTGTAGTTGTCCGTATTTCGGCGTCAATCCGCGCAAAACCGCCCGATTTCCGGACGACCCGCGGGGGCGCCCCGACCCGCGCCCACGAATCGGATCGCACCCCCGCGGCCGGGTGCCGCGGCGGATCGGTCGTGTGCCGGGATACGGACGGCGCGTCTCAGCCGCCCGGGCCGCGTTGCAGAAGCAGACGCAGGCAGAACGCCGTCTCGGCAAGGATCGTCAGCCCGTAGGCCGGCAGGAACGCCGCTGACAGATCGGGGGCGAAGAAGCGCAGGCCGCTGCCGATCAGATAGACCAGCCCGGCACCTGCAAGCCCTGCCCCGAACGCCTTGGCGAACAGGCCCGAGTGCCAGACCAGAAGCCCCATGATCAGGCTGTTCACGCCGAAGAAGACAAGCCCGAGGTCGTAGCCGTGGGCGTGCAGGTCGAGGAACACCAGCGCCAGCGTCGAGGCGTCGGCCAGACCCTCGGCGCGGGTCAGCACCAGCCAGGCGGTCAGCAGGGCCATGAGGCTGGCCGCGATCAGCACCGTCTGGATCAGGCGGAACACCATCGCCGAGAGGGCAAGTCCCGGCGCCATGGCCCGGAAAATCAGATAGAGCAGGATCGCAAGGCCCGCGTCGCTGAGTGCCATCACGAGATCGGCGGCGATGGCAAGGCGGAACTGGGCGGGCGCGGCGAGGATCGCGGCGGCGGTGGCATCGGCATCGCTGTAGTCGATCAGCGGGTCCCGTAAGCCAAGCTCGGCGCCGAGGCCCGCAATGATGATGACGAGGTAGAGCAGCCCGGCAAGGCGCGCTTTCCATGCGAGATCGGGGGTGATCGTGAGAAGGGGCATTCGGATAATCCCTTCTGGAATGGCGATCATGCGGCTTTCGCCGGCAATGGGTTTGGAAGCACAGGTGTGGTGTCAGTTGATGGGCGGTTGGCCCGCTGTCCCGCCCAGACCGAACCAAGGACGATGGCTGCACCGAGCCCCTGCAGCGGCGACAGGGACTGGCCCAGCAC
>JACXUS010000021.1 GCA_014763785.1 Sphingomonadales bacterium
TCGTCGGGGTGGTGGGCGTGGTCGGCGTCTCACCGTCACCGCCACCGCCACCGGCCAGCGCGGCAAGCCCGACCAGACCCGCCGCAGCCGCCCCGGCCCCGCCGAGACCACCGAGCAGCGCCGGCGCGAACATCGCCATACCCGTGGTATCGTCGCCCGCCGGCGCGATCAGATCCTCGCCGCCGAGGAAGGCCAGCTGGTCATTCGGGCTCCATTTCCCGATCAGCTCGGGCTCGCCATATTGCGCGAAGATCACGCCGTCGCCGGTGTCTTCCAGCGCGACTTCGGTGATCTCGCCATCGGCGGAAATATAGAGATGGTTTGTCTCGCCCTCGGCGGCATTGAAATAGCCCGCCAGCGTGACAACCCGCCCGTCGGCCAGAACGATCTGAAGATCGTCGCCTTCACGGACATATTTTACAATGCTTGTCTTGCGCAGGTTGAGCGAAATGGCATCCCCGGAGCCGACCTGAATGAAGTCGCTGACCCCTTCACCACCCACAACACCGTAAGAAACGCCGCCCAAATCATTCCGGACGGCAAAGTCTACTGACTTCACCATTATACTGCTCCGCCTCAAAAAAAGCCCGGCTCTTATGGCCGGATTGTTCTGCTGCCTTCGGGATACCCTAGTTTGGGCCCCATTTCTAGACGGTATGTTAACCTAGACGTCAATTTATGGTGGACGAACCGAGATATGCCCCGGTTCGTGGCTTATTTGCCCCAGATTGCTTGACTTTGCGTCACCTCGGCCAGAAATGTGCGGTCGCCGTCGCCCGCCAGAAGCTCGAAAGCTGCCTTGGGCGGCATCCAGATGGCCGTGTGACCCGCTTCGGTGGGCGGTCCGCGGCGCAGCACCGGGCGCGCAACATAGATCGTGCAGAGCTTCTCGGCCCAGCGGTCGTATTCGGGCATATAGGTGAAGCGGCGATAGGCGCCGACCCGCCGCGGCGCCGCGATCGACCAGCCGGTTTCCTCGAAGACCTCGCGATGCAGCGCGGCAATCGGGTTTTCGCCCGGGTCGATGCCGCCGCCGGGCAGCTGGAATTCGGGCGTCGGCGCCGCCTGATGCGTCAGCAACACCGCCCCATCGCGGATCAGCACGGCATAGACCCCCGCCCGCCTGCGATAGCTCTGCCCTGCCTTCACCGCTTCCCCCAGCCGCCGGATCATCCTTGCCCCCTTGGTCTCTTGGTTGCCGCGCCTATATAGACGCGGTATGCCAGCCCAAGGGCTGATGGAAAACCCCCAAGGAACCTTGATGACCACGCTTTCGCAAATCGCCTGGGACGATACCGTCCTGCCGTTTCAGCTCGACAATTCCGACGTGCGCGGCCGCGTCGCGCGGCTTGACGGCGTGCTGGAACAGGTGCTGAGCCAGCACAATTACCCGCCCGTGGTCGAGGCGCTGGTGGCCGAGATCGCCTTGCTCACCGCGCTGATCGGCCAGACCATCAAGCTGCGCTGGAAGCTCTCGATCCAGGTCCGCGGCAAGGGCCCGATCCGGATCCTCGCGACCGATTACTATGGCCCGACCGAGGATGGCCAACCCGCCCGCATCCGCGGCTGGGCGAGCTATGATGCCGAGCGGCTCGACCTCGACGCCCCCGGCTTCGAGCAGATCGGCGAGGGCTATTTCGCGATCCTGATCGACCAGGGCGAAGGCAACCTGCCCTATCAGGGCATCACGCCGCTGGCGGGGGGCTCGCTTTCGGCCTGTGCGCAGGCCTATTTCGCGCAATCCGAGCAGCTGCCGACCACGTTCGCGCTGTCCTATGGCCGCTCGCGGCTGCCGGGCCAGCCCGAGATGTGGCGCGCGGGCGGGATCATGTTGCAGGTGATGCCCAAGGCCTCGCCCTTTGCCGCGCGCGAAGGCTCGGGCGAAGCGGGTCTATTGCAGCATTCCGATATCCTCGAAGGGGATGAGGAAGAGAACTGGAACCGCGTCAACCTGCTGATGGAAACGGTCGAGGATGTCGAGCTGATCGGGCCGAGCGTGCATCCGACCGATCTGCTGGTGCGGCTCTTCCACGAGGAAGGGCCCCGGGTCTTCGACGCCCAGCCGGTCCAGTTCGGCTGCACCTGCTCCGAGGACAAGGTGCGTCAGTCGCTCTCGATCTATTCGGCGCGCGACATCGGCCACATGACCCGCGAGGATGGTTCGGTCACCGCCGACTGTCAGTTCTGCGGCGCGCATTACATCTTCGATCCCCTCACTTTGGGCTTCGAGGCGGTGATGCATCCGGATGGCTCGCCCCGCGAGCCCACGAACCCCGATGGCTCGCCCAAGGCGCGCCCCGATGCCTGATCCCTTCGCCCCGGTTCTGGCCGCCCTGGCCCGGCCGGGGCGGCCTTCGTCCGATTATGACCTGAACCCGGAAACCGAGCTGCCGCCCGGGCGCAAGTTGCGCCCCGCGGGGGTTCTGATCGCGCTTGAGGACACGCCCGCGGGGCTGCGGCTGTGGCTGACGAAACGCTCGTCGCATCTGAAACACCACCCCGGGCAGATCGCCTTTCCGGGTGGCAAGGTGGACCCGGGCGATGACGGCCCCGTCGCCGCCGCCCTGCGCGAGGCACGCGAGGAAATCGGCCTGCCGGAAACCGCGGTCGAGGTGCTCGGCACCTTCGACCCGCATGAGACGGTGACCGGCTTTCTGGTCACCCCGGTCGTGGCGCGCATCACCCGCCCCTTTACCCCCGTCGCCGAGGCGGGCGAGGTCGAAGAAATCTTCACCGTGCCCTTCGCCCATATCGCCGATCCCGCGCGCTTCCGGATCGAGCGGCGGCGCTGGCGCGGCGCGTGGCGGCGCTATTATGTGGCCCCCTACGGCCCCTATTACATCTGGGGGGCCACCGCGCGGATGCTGCGTGCGCTAAGCGACCGGATGGCCGATGCGGATTGAGGCCGACTGGATCCGCGCGCCCCATCTGCAGCGCGTGATGGCGATGCTGGAGGCGGGCGGGCATCGCGCGCTGCTGGTCGGCGGCTGCGTGCGCAATGCGCTGATCGGGGCCGGGGTGAGCGATATGGACATCGCCACCGATGCGCACCCCGAACGGGTGATCGCGCTGGCGCAGGCCGCGGGGCTGAAGCCGGTGCCCACGGGGATCGAGCATGGCACGGTGACCGTGATCGCCGATCATGTGCCGCATGAAATCACCACCTTTCGCCGCGATATAGAGACGCATGGGCGCCATGCGACCGTCGCCTTCTCCGACCGGATCGAGGAGGATGCCGCGCGGCGCGACTTCACGATGAACGCGCTTTATGCGCGCGCCGATGGCATCGTGCTCGACCCGCTCGGGCAGGGGCTCGCCGACCTCGGCCGCCGTCATCTGCGCTTCGTGGGCGACCCGGAAACCCGCATCCGCGAGGATTACCTGCGCATCCTGCGGTTCTTTCGCTTCACCGCGTGGTACGGTGCGCCCGATCTCGGCATCGATGCCGAGGGGCTGGCCGCCTGCGCCGCAAATTCCGCCGGGTTAGAGACGCTTTCGCGCGAGAGGATCGGCGCCGAGATGCGCAAATTGCTGGCCGCGCCCGACCCCGCGCCCGCGGTCGCGGCGATGCAGGTGACCGGGGTTCTGGCGCAGATCCTGCCCGGGGCCGATGTCCGTACGCTGGCGCCGCTGGTGCATCTGGAAGGCGATTTGCCCCCCGAGCCGCTGCGCCGTCTGGCGGCCCTGGGCGGCGTCGAGGCACCCGAACGGCTGCGTCTGTCGGTCAAGGAGGCGCGCGCGCTGGCCGCGATCCGCGCCGCACTGGCCGATGACGGCCCTGACGCCGCGACGGCCTATCGTTACGGGCTGAGCCCCGCCCGAGATGCGGCCCTGATCCGGGCGGCGAGCCTTGCCCAGCCGCTGCCCGAAGATTGGCAAAACAGGCTCGAATATGGCGCAACCCGGGTCTTTCCGGTGAAGCCCGCCGACCTGATGCCCGCGCTGTCCGGCCCGGCGCTGGGGCAACGCCTGCGCGAACTGGAGGCGCGCTGGATCGCCTCGGGGTTCACCCTCACGCGCGACGAATTGCTGCGCTGACACCGTTTGAAGTCGCACGACCCGCGCTATATGCCCTGTGTAACGACAGGATTTTCGATGATTGATGCCTTCCGCCCCGCCGAGGGGCCGCCGCCGAACCGTCTTGGAGCCTTCTTCCGCTGGTCGCTCAAGGGCGCATGGCCCGCGCTGAGCCTGGCGGGCGTGCTTTCTGCCGCGGCGGGCTCGATGGAGGTGATCTCGGCCTGGCTTCTGGGGCGGCTGATCGACGTGGCGGCCGAGGGCGAAGCCGCAAGCCTTGTCGCCACCCATTGGCCGCTCATCGTGACCTTCGTCGCCTTCTATCTGGGGCTGCGGCCGCTGACCTTCGGTCTCTCGACCGCGGCCACCAACCTTGTCATTGCCCCGAATGTCATGCCGCTGGTGCTCTCGCGGCTGCACCGCTGGACGATGGGCCAATCGGTCACCTTCTTCGACAACGATTTTGCCGGCCGCATCGCGCAAAAGCAGATGCAGACCGCCCGCGCGGTGACCGATGTCGCAAGCGAGATGATCAATACCGCGATGTTTGCGCTGGCCTCGGTCGTGGGCTCGATCGCTTTGCTGATCGGCATCGACCTGTGGGGGGCAGTGGCGCTGAGCCTGTGGATGCTGGCCTATTTCGCGCTGATCCGGGCCTTTCTGCCACAGGTGCGCGAGCGTTCCAAACACCGCGCCTCGGCCCGCGCGATGGTCACGGGGCAGGTCGTCGATACGATCACCAATATCAAGACCGTGAAGCTCTTTGCGCATGCCGCGCATGAGGATCGCGCGGCGCTTGGCGCGATGGACAGCTTCCGCGCCCGGGCGCGCGATTTCGGGGTCACCCATACCTGGTATCGGGTGGCGCAGATGACGCTGTCGGGGCTGCTGCCGGTTCTGCTGGTGGGGCTCGCGCTGCTCATGTGGTCGAAGGGGCTGGCGAGCCCGGGCGACATTGCGGCGGCGGGGGCGGTCTCGATGCGGCTTTCGCAGATGTCGGGCTGGGTGTCGCAATCGCTGATGGGCATGTGGGGCAATATCGGCGAGGTCGAGGACGGGATGCGCACGCTGGCCGTGGCGCATGGGCTGACCGATGCGCCCGATGCGGTGGCGATCGACCGCGCGAAAGGCGCGATCACCTTCGACGATGTGAGCTTTGCCTATGGCAAGGCGCGCGGCGGGATCAGCCATGTCGCGCTGGCCATCGCGCCGGGCGAGAAGATCGGCATCGTCGGCGCCTCGGGGGCGGGGAAATCGACCCTCGTTGCGCTGCTTCTGCGGCTCTATGATGCCGAAAACGGCCGGGTTCTGATCGACGGGCAGGATGTGCGCGGCCTGACGCAGGAAAGCCTGCGTCGCCAGATCGCGATGGTCACGCAGGAAACCGCGATGTTCAACCGCTCGGCGCGGGAAAACATTCTCTATGGCCGCCCGGATGCCACCGAAGCCGAGATGATTGCCGCAGCCCGTGCCGCCGAGGCGCATGAGTTCATTCAGGGGCTCAGCGATCACACCGGCAAGACCGGCTATGACGCGGCGCTGGGCGAACGCGGCGTGAAGCTGTCGGGCGGGCAACGCCAGCGGATCGCGCTGGCGCGCGCCTTCCTGAAAGATGCGCCGATCCTCGTGCTCGATGAGGCGACATCGGCGCTGGATAGTGAGGTCGAGGCCGCGATTCAGGACGCGCTGACCCGGGTGATGGCGGGCAAGACGGTGCTGGCCATCGCGCATCGGCTGTCGACCATCGCGCAGATGGACCGGATCGTGGTGCTCGAGGCGGGGCGGATCGCCGAGATCGGCAATCATGCCGAGCTCTTGGCGGCGAATGGCCTTTATGCGCGCTATTGGGCGCGGCAATCGGGCGGGTTCCTTGGCACGGATGACGAGGAAACCGCCGGGGCGGCCGCGGAATAGGCTTGGCGCGGCCCCGGCCCGCCTGTTAATCGGGCGCGGACCAAAGGGGACCGCCATGCAGCTCACCATCGACCGTCTTTCCCTCCATGCCGATGGCGTCGCGCGCGGCCCCGAGGGCACGCTGCATGTGGCGATGGCGCTGCCCGGCGAGGTGATCGAAGGCGAGCCCGTCGAGGGCCGCATCGCCGCGCCGAAGATCGTGACCCCCTCGGCCGATCGGGTTAAGGCGCCCTGCGCGCATTACCGGGCCTGCGGCGGCTGCGCATTGCAACATGCCAGCGACGCGTTCGTCGCGCGCTGGAAGGCCGAGGTGGTGGAAACCGCGCTGGCCGGGCGGGGCATCACCGCGCGGGTGGCCCGGGTCGAGACCTCGCCGCTGCAGGCCCGGCGCCGCGCCACGCTGGCCGGGCGGCGCACCAAGAAGGGCACGCTTGTCGGCTTTCACGCCCGCGGCTCGGAGACGCTGATCGAGGTGCCCAATTGCCTGATCCTGCGCCCCGAGCTGCTGGCCGTCGTTCCCGCGCTGCATGAGGCGACCGAGGCCGGCGCCTCGCGCAAGGGCGAGGTGGCCTTTGCGTTGACCCTGTCCGAGGCAGGCGTCGAGATCGCGACGCGCGGCGGCAAGCCGGTCGATCCGGCGCTGTTCGCCACCCTCGCCGCGCTGGCCGAGCGCCACGATCTGGCGCGGCTCAGCTGGGAGGGCGAGACCATCGCCGCCCGCCGCCCCGCGCTGCAAAACTTCGGCCGCGCCCGCGTCACCCCGCCGCCCGGCGCCTTCCTGCAGGCCACCGAGGCGGGCGAGGCGGCGCTGGTCGATTTCGTGCGCGCGGCCACCGAGGGCGCCGCGAAGGTGGCCGACCTTTTTGCGGGCTGCGGCACCTTTGCGCTGGCGCTGGCCGACCGCGCCGAGGTCCATGCGGTCGAGGCCGAGGCCGCGATGCTGGGCGCGCTCGATCGCGGCTGGCGCGCGGCGCAGGGGCTGAAACGGGTCACCCACGAGGCCCGCGATCTGTTCCGCCGCCCGCTCCTGCCCGATGAGCTTGAGGCCCATGACGCAATCGTGATCGACCCGCCGCGCGCGGGCGCCGAGGCGCAGGTGGCCGAGATCTGCACCTCGAAAACCCGGCATCTTGCCTATGTTTCGTGCAATCCGGTCACCTTTGCGCGCGATGCCGCCGCCCTGACCGCCGCAGGCTTCGCGCTGGAAGAGCTGATCGTGGTCGATCAGTTCCGCTGGTCGCCGCATATCGAGCTTGCGGCACGGTTCCGGCGCGGCTAGGGCGCTTCCGCCGGGGGGCAATCCGCGCTATCCTTGGCAAAAATCGCGCAGTTCAAACAGGCATCACAGGCTCATCATGCATCGCCGCTCTGCCCTTCTCGGGCTTTCTTCGCTTGCCGTTCTTGCCGCCTGCGGTCGCGGCGGCCCCTCCTCGGGGCCGGGCACCAAATTCCGCAGCTATGCCGGGCCGCCGATCACCCAGGTTCAGGTCTATAAGTCCAAGCGCCGGATGCATCTTTTCTCCGACAAGGAGCTGGTGAAGACCTACAAGATCGCGCTTGGCGGCAATCCGGTGGGCAAGAAGCAGTTCGAAGGCGATTACAAGACGCCCGAGGGCTTCTATTTCATCGACCGGCGCAATCCGAATTCGGCCTATCACCTGTCGCTCGGGATTTCCTATCCCAATGCCGAGGATCGCGCCTTTGCCGCGGCGCAGGGCCGCAAACCGGGTGGCGATATCTTCATCCACGGCCGTGCGGGCAAGAACAAGGGCCGCGGCAAGGACTGGACCGCGGGCTGCATCGCGGTGAAGGACGAAGAAATCGAAGAACTTTACGCAATGATCGCCAACGGCACACCGATCTGGATCTTCCCCTAAGATCCCGCTGTGCAGATAGTGCCGAGCAGCAAAAAGGGCCCCGCGGGGCCCTTTGTCATGACCTCACTGGCCGGTGACCATCGTCCACCAGATCTTGCCCGAGGGCTCCTGATACCAGCCAAAGCCCATCTGGGTCGCGGCCGGGTTCAGGATCACATCGCGGGTGTCGGTCAGACCCATCCAGGCCGACAGGGTCTCGGTCTCGGTCTCGTAGGTCTCCGAGATGTTCTCGCCGAGCAGCTTGCCGACAAAGCCCGCGCGGCTCGCGCGGTCGAGCGGCGAGGAGCCGTCAGAGCCCCAATGCCACGGCCGGTTCTGCGCCGCCATGTCCCGCGAATGCGCCGCGGCCGCTTGGCTGAGCGCGGGGTTCAGCGCCACCGGCGCCGTGCCACGCACCGCGCGCAGGCTGTTCATCGCCTCAAGCACCCGCTGCGGGATCACCTCGGCATCCTTGGCGCCGATCTTGTACAGCTGCGGCAGGGGCTTGCCATCGGGGCCAAGCTCGGGCGCGGCGGGTTCACAGGCCGCCAGAGCCAAAACCATCAGAACCGTCAACGCCTTCACATTCTGCATCCCAAGAACCCCCGGATTTTTCAGCGCCGAGCCATACACGCAAGGCCCGCGCCGCGCAAACCCACAGTTGCGTGAAAGGCGCAATGACGCGGGTTTGATTTGCCTAAATCCCGATCCGCCGTTAATGGTGGCCCGATTCTGGCCCCAGATGGCCACCGGAGCCTCTCTATGACCGATCTGCGCAATCCCTTCGATCGCCGCACCTTCCTTGGCGCCGCCGCCCTTGCCGGGGCGGGCTTTGCCCTGCCTGCCCGCGCCCAGAGCACCCCCGATGCCGGGCTCGAGCAGCACGAGGACACCGAATATACCAACATGCGCCGCAATATCTCGAGCTTCCGCGAGCTCGATTGGCGCCCCTATTTCGATAGCACCCGCAATGGCGCGATCCTCGTCGATACGACCTCGCGCGCGCTGCATTACTGGTCCGAGGATCAGTCGGTCTACAAGCTCTACCCGACCTCGGTTCCGGTTTCGGCCGAACTGACCCGCACCGGCCGCACCGAGGTGATCCGCAAGGTGAAGAACCCGACGTGGTCGCCGACCCCCTCTATGAAGCAGCGCAACCCGGAATGGCCCGATTTCGTGCCCGCAGGGCCCGACAATCCGCTGGGCACACGGGCGCTGTACCTCAGCTGGCAATATTACCGGATCCACGGCACCCACGACACGCGCAAGATTGGCCGCAAGTCGTCGAACGGCTGCATTGGGCTCTTCAACCAGCATATCGAAGAGCTGTTCGAGCTGGCGCAGGTCGGCACGCAGGTCGTGCTGATCTGATCTTCTTGCCGTTTTGAAAACGCGAAAGGGGGGCTGCTCGCCCCCCTCTTTGCTGTCGCAAATTCACCCCCTCGGGATATTTCCGGCAAGATGAAAAGGCGGCGGCCCCCGAAAGGGCCCTGGGTTCAGCCGATCCAGCCCGCGAGGTTGTCTTGCACCACCTCCATCAGCGCGGCGATGTGCAGATCGTCATCGTTGAGGCAGGGGATATAGGTGAAGCTCTCGCCGCCGGCGTGCTCAAACGCCTCGCGGATCTCGCCGTTGATTTCCTCGAGCGTCTCGATGCAATCGGCCGAGAAGGCGGGTGAGATGACGGCGATGTTCTTCTTGCCGGCCTTCGCCAGTTCCGCAACATGCTCGACGGTATAGGGCTTCAGCCATTCCTCGCGGCCGAAGACCGACTGGAAGGTGGTGTCGATCGCGCCCTTGTCCCAGCCCAGCCGCTCGCGCAGCAGACGCGAGGTCTTCTGACACTGGCAATGGTAGGGGTCGCCCTCCATCAGATAGCGTTTGGGCATCCCGTGATAGCTGGCGACCAGCACGTCGGGGCGGGCGGGCAGCGTGGCATAGACCCGCTCGACCGAGGTGGCGAGCGCCTCGATATAGCTCGGGCGGTCGAAATATTCGGGCGCCACGCGCGCGGCGGGCTGGCGTTTCTGCTTCATCAACGCGCGGAAGAACTGATCATTGGCGGTGGCCGAGGTCGCGCCCGCATATTGCGGGTAAAGCGGCAGGAACAGGATCTTCTCGCAGCCGGCCTTGACCATCCGGTCGACCACGCTCTCGGTCGAGGGATTGCCATAGCGCATGCAGAAATCGACCATCACCTCGGCGCCATAGCGCGCCTCGACCGCCTCGCGCAGCTTGGCAACCTGCTGCTTGGTGATCGTCATCAGCGGGCTTTCGTTGGCCTCGGTGTTCCAGATCGAGCGGTAATTCGCGCCCGAGGTGAAGGGGCGCTTGGTCAGGATGATCAGCTGCAACAGCGGCTGCCATTTCCACGCCGGATAGTCGATCACCCGCCGGTCGCTGAGGAATTCGTTCAGATAGCGCCGCATCGACCAGTAATCGGTCGCATCCGGCGTGCCCAGATTGGCCAGAAGCAGCCCGATCTTGGCTTGCGCCACCGGCGGATGGTCGGCGGGGGCATGGGCGAGGCGCGGATTGGGCTCGATCTTCATTTCGGGTCCTGCTGGCTGGTATCCGGGAACTGACCCCGACTTAACGCGTTTGTCTGGCGGGTCAATGCGACCTTTCGATTTGGGTCAACCTCGCTTACCATGGGATCATGCAGACATCGGACGCGACCAGAACCGCCCCGCCCGCCCTCGACTGCAACCGCGATGCGCTCTTCCTCGATTTCGACGGCACTTTGGTCGAAATCGCGCCTCGCCCTGATGCGATCCTCGTGCCGCCCGACCTAGGCGCGCGGCTCAACCGCCTTGGTGCGGCCTGTAATGGTGCCTTGGCGGTTGTGTCGGGGCGCGATCTGGCGACGCTGGCGCAGTTTTTGCCCGAATTCGACGGGGTGATGGTGGGCAGCCATGGCGCCGAGGCGCGGGGGCTGACCCTCGATCTGCCGCAGGCCGATCCGGCCGCGGTTCAGGCGGCGCTCGGCGCGTTTGCGGCGCAACAGAGCCTGCTTTTTGAGGAAAAATCGCATGGCGGCGCGCTGCATTACCGCACCCGCCCCGAGGCCGCGGCCGAGATCGCCGCCTTCATGGCCGATCTGGTGGCCAAGCATCCCGCATTCGAGGTGCAACCCGCCAAGATGGCCTTCGAGCTGCGCCCGCGCGGCGCGTCCAAGGATCGGGCGATGGCCGCGCTGGCCCGGCTGCCGGCCTTTGCCGGGCGGCGGCCCGTCTATCTTGGCGATGACACGACCGATGAGCCCGCGCTGGCTTGGGCCGGGGCGCAGGGCGGATATGGCATCAAGGTCGGGCCGGGCGAAAGCGCGGCGCGGCATGGGCTGGCGGGGCCTGCGGAGGTTCTGCAATGGCTGGCAGAGGGGGAAGTCTGAGATGGGACGATTGATCTGTCTGTCGAACCGCATTCCGTTGGGGCCGAACCCGACCGGCGGCCTTGTGGTCGCCTTGGGCGATGCGCTGACCGAGCGCGGCGGGATCTGGATCGGCACCTCGGGCGAGCTGGTCGAGTCGCCCGAACCCGCGCTGCGCGAGATCGAGGACGGGCCGTTTCGCCGCCTCGTCTTCGATCTCTCCCCCGAGGAACAGGCGAATTACTACCACGGCTTTTCCAATTCGGTGCTCTGGCCGCTCCTGCACGGGCGCACCGATCTGCTTGATATTCATGGCGAATTCCTGACCAGCTACAAGGACGTGAACCGCCGTCTGGCGCGGATGCTGGCGCCGATGCTCGAGCCCGAAGACCGGATCTGGGTGCATGATTTCCACATGCTGCCGCTGGCCTATAAGCTGCGCACGCTGGGCGCGCAAAACCGCATCGGCTTCTTCCTGCATACGCCCTTTCCGACGCCGCTCGCGCTGCAGGCGCTGCCCAACGGCGCCGAAATCAGCCAGTGGCTGGCGCATTACGATCTGGTCGGGCTGCAGGCGGTGCGCGATGTGCGCAACTGTATCGCGGCCATGGTCGAGGTCGGCGGCGCGACCGAGCTGGCGGGCGGTTTCGTGCATCTTGCGCCGCGTCAGACCCGCATTGCGGCCTTTCCGATCGCGATCGACGCCACCGATTTCGCGCGCCTTGCCGCCGAGGAGATCGAGAAACTGCCCGCAGGCATTCGCAAGCCCGACCGCCGCCTGATGATCGGCGTCGACCGGCTCGATTATACCAAGGGCGTGCCGCAGCGCTTCCGCGCCTTTGGCGAGTTTCTCGCGCGGCACGAAGACTGGCACCGCCATGTTTCGCTGATCCAGATCTCGCCGCCGACCCGCGAGGGCGTCGCCGCCTATGACGATATCCGCGCCGAGACCGAGCATCTGTCGGGCCAGATCAACGGCGCCTATGCCGAGATCACCTGGGCGCCGATCCGGTTCATCAACCGTCCCGTCCCGCGCGAGACCTTGGCGGGGCTCTATCGGGCGGCCGATATCGCACTGGTGACGCCGCTGATGGATGGGATGAACCTTGTCGCCAAGGAATTCGTGGCGGCGCAGGACCCCGAGGACCCGGGCGTTCTGATCCTGTCGCAATTCGCAGGCGCGGCTGAGCAGCTCGAAGAGGCGCTGATCGTCAACCCGCATGATATAGAGCAGATGGCGACGGCGATGATGACCGCTCTGGCGATGCCCCTGCCCGAGCGCAAGCAGCGCCATGCCGCGCTGATGCAGGTGCTGACGCGGCACGATGTGCATTGGTGGTCGCGCGGGTTTCTCACCGCGCTTGGCTGAAAAGCGGCTCTATTTCGGCGCTTTTTCCCCGGCGGGCAGCTCGGCCGCGCCCAGCGCCTCGGCCAGCCGATGCTGCGCCGAGCCCGGGCGCAGCGGCTTTTGCTGGCTCTCATGCGGCTTCCAGCCGGTCAGCCAGACCATCTCGAAGGTCGCCCGAACCCGGCCCCCGGGCTCGGCAAAGGCCGTCGCATAGCGCGCGATGGCCTCGGCGATCACCGCGCGCGGCGTGAAGCGGCGCAGCCGCGCGGCCAGCGCATTGCCCTGCCCCATCGCGCGCAGATCGGCCATCAGCCGCAGCGGGTCGGCGTAGCTCACCTTGCGCGTCACCGCATCGGCGACCGGCAGAGCAAAGCCGCCCCGCTGCAACAGCGCGCCAAGGTCACGGATCTCGCCCATCGGCAGCACCCGCGGGCTGAGCCCGCCGCTCACCGCCGCCTCGGCCTCGGCCAGCGCGGCGCGCAGCTCGTGCAGGGTCTGGCCGCCAAACAGCACCGCAAGAAAGAGCCCATCGGGCTTAAGCGCACGCGCCGCCTGCACGATCTGGCCCACCGGGTCCTCGGCCCAATGCAGGCAGAAGGCATGCACCACCAGATCATGCGCGTCGGGCTCGAGGTCGAGCACGGGCTCATCGCTCACCACCTTCGCGCCGGGCAGGACCCGGAGCCACGGATCGGGAAAATCGGTGATCAGGGCCGGCGCCGTAAACGATTTGTTAACCTCGTTCAGCCTCTCCTCAAGCTCGAGGGCCGCATCTTCGTGCAGAAACAGCGCGGGGCCAGCGGCACGGGCGCGGGCGCGGTGGCGCAACAGCGCCTCTCGGTCGGTGAGTTGGGGCGGAGTGGTCATGATGGTCGAAAATACCGTGCTTCGGGGCGGGTTACCAGCGGGCTTGCGACGCGCGGGCGTCGCGGCCCTTGCGATGCTGTTCCCGCCGCGCTGCATCGCCTGCGGCGAGGCGGTCGGCATGGATTTCGGGCTTTGCGGCGCCTGCTGGGCCGAGACGCATTTCCTGCACACTGGCCTGAGCTGCGATTGCTGCGGCGCACCGCTGCCGGGCGAGGCCGAGGGCGCAGTGCTCTGCGACGACTGCCTTGCCCATCCCCGCCCCTGGGCCCGCGGCCGCGCGGCTCTGGGCTATTCCGGCGCCGGGCGGCGCATGGTGCTGGCGCTGAAACATGCCGACCGGCTTGATCTGGTGCGGCCGATGGGCGCGTGGCTGCACCGCGCGGCCCACGATCTGATCGGCAGCGAAACCGTGATCGCCCCGATCCCGATGCACCGGCTGCGGCTGATCCGGCGGCGCTATAACCAAGCGGCGCTGCTCGCGCGCGAGGTGGCGCGGCTGTCGGGCCAGCCCTGCATCGCCGATCTTTTCCGCCGCACCCGCGCGACGCCCTCGCAAGATCACCGCTCGCGCGCGGAGCGCTTCGCCAATCTCGAAGCGGCGATCGACATCACGCCTAGGCGCGCGGCGGCGATCCGTGGGCGGCCGGTGCTGATCGTGGATGATGTCATGGCCTCGGGCGCCACGCTCTCGGCCGCGACCGAGGCGGCGCTGGCGGCCGGTGCGCTGCGGGTCGATGTCGTGACACTGGCGCGCGCGGCGAAAGACGCCTAAATTCCCCGAAAGCCGCCCCGCCTCCTCCGGCGGCACGAAGGGAATGCCATGAAACGCGTTGAAATCTACACCACCCGCACCTGCCCCTATTGCATCGCCGCCAAGGCGCTGCTGACCCGCAAGGGCGTGAGCTTCGAGGAAACCGATGTGGGCGCCGACCCGAGCCTGCGCGCCGCGATGACCCAACGCGCGAATGGCGGGCGCACCGTGCCGCAGATCTTCATCGGCGGGACTCATGTCGGCGGCTGCGACGATCTGCATGCGCTCGACGCGGCGGGCAAGCTCGACCCGATGCTGGCGGATTGATGAGGGCGGGTCTCGTCCAGCTGTCGGTCAGCGACGATCCGGCGGCCAACCTGCCGGTGACGCGCGAGCATATCCGCGCGGCGGCGGGTGGTGGCGCGGGCTTCGTGCTGACGCCGGAATGCACCAATATCCTCAGCTCGGATCGCGCCCATCAGCGCGCCGTTCTCTGCCACGAAGAGGACGATCCGACCCTTGCCGCGCTGCGCGCCGAGGCGGCCGATCTGGGCATTTGGCTGTTGATCGGATCGCTCGCGCTCAAGACCCATGACGCGGATGGCCGCTTTGCGAACCGCTCCTTTCTGATCGCGCCCTCGGGCGAGATCGCCGCGCGCTATGACAAGATCCACATGTTCGATGTGGATGTGTCGGCGACGGAAAAATATCGGGAATCAGAGGGTTACCGACCCGGCACCCGCGCGGTAACGGCCGAAACGCCGTTTGGCAGGCTGGGGCTGGCGGTCTGTTACGATCTGCGGTTTCCGCAGCTCTTCCGTCGCCTTGCGCAGGGCGGCGCCGAGATCCTGACGCTGCCCGCGGCCTTCAACGACACAACGGGTGCGGCGCATTGGGAAAGCCTGATCCGCGCCCGGGCGATTGAGAACACCTGCTTCGTGCTGGCCCCCGCGCAATGCGGAACGCATGCGGCCCATGGCGGCAAGCCGCGGCGCACCTGGGGCCACAGCCTTGCGGTGGCGCCCTGGGGCGAGGTGCTGGCCGATGGCGGCACCGAACCGGGCGTGACGCTGGTTGACATCGACCTGGCGCGCATTGCCGAGGCGCGCGCCCGCGTCGCCTCGCTCGGCCATGATCGCGAGTTCGAGGGCCCATGACCGACGGATCGGACCCGCTGGCCGCGACCCTTTTTGCCGAGGTCTTCATGACCGATCAGCTTGCCCGCAACCTGATCGGCAAGGCGCTGCCCAAGGGCATGGAAATCTCGCATTTTTCGGTGCTCAACCACCTCGCCCATGTGGCTGAGGAACGCACCCCCGCGCAGCTGGCGGCGACCTTCCATGTCACCCGCGGCGCGATGACCAATACGCTCTCGAAGCTGGTCTGGGCCGGGCATATCCATATCCGCCCCGACTGGGACGATGCGCGGCGCAAGTTCGTCTCGATCTCGCCCGCGGGGCGGCAGGCGCGCGATGCGGCGCTGGCCGCCTTCATGCCGGGCATCGCCGAGATCGTCCGCGCGATCGGCCCCGACCGGGTCCGCGCCGCGCTGCCGGTGCTGCGCGAATTGCGCAGCCGTCTGGAAGACAGCTGACCCCAAACCCACGAATCGAAAAGGCCCCGCCGGTTGTACGGCGGGGCAAGGTCGTGCCTGCGGGCGGAACCACAGGCACTGGCGGTAATCTATATCGGGTATCCTGTCGGACTGCGGCCGCTTAGTTCGGCCGACCCTCCATCTCGGCACGAATCTGCTGGCGCAGCAGGTCGATCGGCACCATCTTGCCTTCCCGCTTGAAGTGCCAGTAGGTCCAGCCGTTGCAGGAGGGCGCCCCTTCGAGATGCGCCCCCACCTGATGGATGGAGCCCTTCACGTCATTTCCGACGAGCGTGCCATCGGCGCGAACCTTCGCCTTGTAGCGATTGCCGATGGAGAAGAGCTCCTCGCCCGGGCGCAACATTCCGCGCTCGACGAGCTGACCGAAGGGAACGCGCGGTTCTGCGCGCTTCGATCCGGTGATTTCCAAGGCCGCCGCATCGAATTTGCGAATGCGGTCGATCCGTTTGCGGGCCACGGCGCGATAGTCTTCCTCGCGCTCGATGCCGATGAAGTCGCGGCCCAGCATCTTGGCCACGGCGCCCGTCGTGCCGGTGCCGAAGAACGGGTCCAGCACCACATCGCCCGGGTTGGTCGTGCCCAGCAGCACCCGGTGCAGCAGGCTTTCGGGCTTTTGCGTCGGATGCGCCTTGTCGCCGGCGGCATCCTTCAGACGCTCGTTGCCGGTGCAGATCGGCAGCACCCAATCCGAACGCATCTGCACGCCTTCGTTCAGCGCCTTCAGCGCCTCATAGTTGAACGTGTATTTCGCGCCCTCGGATTTGCTGGCCCAGATCAGCGTCTCATGCGCATTGGTCAGACGCTTGCCGCGGAAGTTCGGCATCGGATTCGCCTTGCGCCAGACCACATCGTTCAGGATCCAGAAGCCCTGATTCTGCAGCTCGGCGCCCATGCGGAAGACGTTGTGATAGCTGCCGATCACCCAGATCGCGCCGTTGGGTTTCAGCAACCGACGCGCGGCGGCGAGCCACTCGCGGGTGAAACGGTCGTAATGCTCGAAGCTGCCGAACTGGTCCCAGTGATCATCGACCGCATCGACCTTGGAATTGTCGGGCCGGTGCAGATCGCCGCGCAGTTGCAGGTTATAGGGCGGATCGGCGAAAATCAGATCGACGCTTGCCTCGGGCAAGCTGTTCATCACCTCGATGCAATCGCCTGCAAGAATCTCGTTGAGCGGGAGCACCGCCTGCTCCGCCCGCGTCTTGGTTTTCATCATCTCTGCCTCTGTCTGCCCGTCCGGGAAGGTGCCAGCTTGGTGCCGGTCTATGGGCTCAAAGATGAGTCAAACCCGATTCGCCGTCAAATTCTTTTTTGAATCAACGACTTACAGAAATGTCTTGGCACAAGATATTGTGCACCGGGCGAAACGAACGCCTATGAACGGGGGTGACCCCCAAATCTAGGAGCGCCTGCAAATGGTCCTTTGTCGGGTAACCGGCGTTGCGATCCCAGCCATAGCCGGGGTATTGTTGCGCCAAATCCACCATCAACGCATCGCGCGCTTCCTTGGCGAGGATCGAGGCCGCCGCGATCGACACCGAGCGCGCATCGCCCTTGACCAGCGCCTCGGCCGAGAGGCCCAGCTCGCGCGGTAGGCGATTGCCATCCACAAGCACATGATCGGGCGCATGGCGCAGCCCCGCCACCGCCCGGCACATCGCCAGATGGCTGGCCTGCAGGATGTTGAGCGCGTCGATCTCCTCGACGCTGGCATGGGCCACGCAGAAATCGGCCGCGTCCATGATCTCGGCGGCCAACGCGGCGCGGCGCTTGGCGCTCAGCGCCTTGCTGTCGTTCAGGCCCGCGGGAATGCGCACAGGGTCCAGAACCACCGCCGCCGCCGTGACCGGCCCGCACAGTGGGCCACGGCCGACCTCATCGACGCCAGCGATGCGGGCAAGGCCGCGCGCCTGCGCGGCCAGTTCAAAGGAATAATCGGGGATCATCTTCATGCGCCTGTCCTGCCCCGGGCGGGCGGCCTTGCGCAATGGAAAAGCGCGGGGGCGGCGGTGCCCCCGCGCGTCACTCGTTACGAAACGGGATTAGCGGCGATAGTAGCGGTCGCCGCGGCTGTCGCAGCCGGGGCTGTAGCGCTCGATCCGGCGGCCGTGGCGGTCGCGCTCGATCCGGCGGCCGTGGCGGTCGCGCTCGATCCGCACCACGCAGGTGTCGGCGCGGCGATGACCGCGATACTCGTGCCGGTCGCGATGCTCGAAGCGCATCGGCGGGCGCACCGGCTGCGGGGCATGGGTATGGCGGCCCTTGTCCTTGGCGCTGTCGGCCAGCACCGCGACGGCCCCGATGCCAAGGATCAGGCCAAGGGCATTGCGTTCCTCGCGGGTCATGGCGCTGGCGGGCGCGGCAGTCAGGCTGGTCAGCGCAATCGCGGCGGCGGCCAGCGCAGTGGTCAGGCGGGACAGGGTGAAGGTCATGGGCGGGTTCCTTGATCGGGCGGGGCGCACCCCGCGGTTGACGATCAAACCCTCGGGCCGGACCGCTCTGCCACGCAATAACACCCCCCTGTTATCCGATAACCGAGGCGCCAACCCCTTTTGGCTATTGCATAACATCACCCCGCCGCGCAGCCTTGGCACATGATGAAAGCCACGCTCCTTCTCCTTGCGCTTGCCACAGCCAGCCCCGCCGGCGCCGCCTGCTATGCCGATTACAAGGCCAAGCAGGACGACCCCCTGCAGCTGCATTACGGCGTGGCCGAGCTGCCGGATACTGCCTGTTCGCCACAGACGGCGGCCCGCGCATTGGCGCCGCGTCTGGCGCGCGGGGGCTGGACGCTGCTCAATATCCTGTCCATTTTCGGTCCCGAGGGGCTCGATCAAAGGAAGTCCAGTGCGGGACAGTATTTCCTCCGCTACTGAGGGGCTGCGCCGGGGGAACCGCGCGGTGCATTGGGGCATTGCGGCGATTGCCGGGACGCTGGCACTGGCCGCGGCGCTGCTGTTTCTGGCGCTGCCCGATGCCAATGCGTTCAACGCCCGCGTGGAACGGATCTTCGTGGAAAACGACGCGCTGACCCAGCCGGGCGAGATCCGCCTGCTCGAGGTGCTGGCGCAATCGGGCACCGCCTTCGCCGAGGTGCTCAGCTCCTATCGTATCATCATCTTCATCCTGCTCGTGTTTGCGACCGCGCTGATGGTGGCGGCGCTGGTGCTTCTGCTCACCCTCGTCGATCTCAACCGCCGGATGTCCGAAATCCGCCGCTCCGGCATCGAGGTGCAGGGCCTGCGCATCCTGCGCGGCGAGAATGCCGTGGTGCTGAACGACATGGCCTTTAGCCTGACGCCCGCAGCGATCGAGACGCTCGCCGTGCTGGCCGAGGCACGGATGGATGACGAATTCCTGACCGGCGCGCAGATCGAGGCGATGATCTCGGGCAAGCCCGAGGCCGATTGCGACGAAGCCGCGGGCGCCACCCGCATCAAGCGGCTGCGCGATGCGATGGGCAATGCTCTGGTGAGCGAGCTTCTGGTGCGCAATGTGTCACGCAAGGGTTACACGCTGGCCGTAGCCAAGGATGCGATCCGCGTGGACTGATCCCGGGGCCAATTGCCTTGCGTCGCGGGGTCGGGGGCCCTATATCGCGGCTTCACTTTGCCACCGGGAACTTTGTCTCTAGGGGGAGCCCATGATTCCGACGCCCTTCTATCTGATCGACGAAGCCCGCCTTCTCGAAAACATGCACAAGATCGCACGGCTGCGCGAGCTCTCTGGCGCCAAGGCGTTGCTGGCGCTGAAATGCTTCGCAACCTGGGGCGCGTTCGAGGCGATGAAACCCTATATGGACGGCAGCACCTCGTCCTCGCTCTTCGAGCTGCGGCTGGGGCGCGAGAAATTCGGCGGTGAAACCCATGCCTATTCGGTGGCCTGGTCGGACAGCGAGATCGACGAGGCGATTTCCTATGCCGACAAGATCATCTTCAACTCGCTTTCGCAGCTTGAGCGCTTTGGTGCCAAGGCGACCGAAAAGGGGATCGAGGCCGGTCTGCGGCTCAATCCGCGGTTTTCCACCAGCGGCTTTGACCTCGCCGATCCGGCGCGGCCGTTCTCGCGGCTGGGCGAATGGGACAGAACGCGGCTGGAAGCGGCGCTGCCGCATATCTCCGGCGTGATGATCCATTACAATTGCGAGAACCGCGATTTCGACCTGTTCGACCAGCAGCTCGGCCGGATCGAGGAAGAGTTCGGGGATTTCCTGAAAAAGCTGAAATGGGTCAGCCTTGGCGGCGGCATCCATTTCACCGGCGAGGGCTATCCGCTGGAGGCGCTCGCCGCACGGCTGCGCGCATTTTCCGAACGCCTCGGCGTTCAGGTCTATCTGGAACCGGGCGAGGCCTCGATCACGCAATCGACCACGCTGGAGGTCAGCGTCCTCGACATCATCGACAACGGCAAGCAGGTCGCCATCGTCGACAGCTCGATCGAGGCGCATATGCTCGACCTCTTGATCTATCGCGAGACCGCCAAGCTGCCGCAGGACGGCGAGCACCCCTATCAGATCGCGGGCAAGACCTGTCTGGCGGGCGATATCTTCGGCGAGGGGAAATTCCCCGCGCCCCTGCAAATCGGCGACCGGATCAGCATCGCCGATGCCGCCGGCTATACGATGGTCAAGAAGAACTGGTTCAACGGCGTGAACATGCCCGCCATCGCGATCCGTCGCGCCGATGGCAATGGCACGATCGAACTGATCCGCAGCTTCACCTATGAGGATTACGCCTCGTCGCTTTCGTGAAGGCGCATCCCGCGCTTTCGGTCCGGGCCTGAGCGGCCCCCTTCCCCTGTCCTGAAGAAAAGGAGACAGCCGAAGTGAAACGTAACGTGTTGATCATTGGCGCCGGTGGCGTCGCGCAGGTCGTGGCGCATAAATGCGCGCAAAATAACGACGTCTTGGGCGATCTGCATATCGCCTCGCGCACGCAGGACAAATGCGACGCGATCATCGCCAGCGTTCACGAGAAGGGCGCGATGAAGCTGCCGGGCGTGTTTCAGGCCCATGCCGTCGATGCGATGGACAGCGCGGCGGTGGCGGCGCTGATCCGCGAGACCGGTGCGCAGATCGTAATCAACGTGGGCTCGGCCTTCGTCAACATGACGGTGCTGGACGCCTGTATCGAGACGGGCGCGGCCTATATCGACACCGCGATCCACGAGGACCCCGCGAAGATCTGCGAAACCCCGCCGTGGTATGGCAACTACGAATGGAAGAAGCGCGATCTTTGCGCCGAAAAGGGCGTGACCGCGATCCTTGGCGCGGGCTTTGACCCGGGCGTGGTCAACGCTTTCGCCCGCTATGCGATCGACGAATATATGGACGAGGTCACCTCGATCGACATCGTCGATATCAACGCAGGTTCGCACGGGCGCTGGTTCGCGACCAACTTCGACCCGGAAATCAACTTCCGCGAATTCACCGGCACGGTCTATTCGTGGCAGGGCGGCAAATGGGTCGAGAACGAAATGTTCGAGGTCGGCCGCGACTGGGATCTGCCGGTTGTCGGCACCTGCCGCGCCTATATGTCGGGCCACGACGAGGTGCATTCGCTCAGCGCCAACTATCCGCAGGCGGATGTGCGCTTCTGGATGGGCTTCGGCGATCACTATATCAACGTGTTCACGGTGCTGAAGAACCTCGGCCTGTTGTCCGAGAAACCGGTGGTGACCGCCGAGGGACTGGAGGTCGTGCCGCTGAAGGTGGTGAAAGCCGTGCTGCCCGACCCCTCGAGCCTCGCGCCCGATTACACCGGCAAGACCTGCATCGGCGATCTGGTGAAAGGCACCAAGGACGGCAAGCCGGTCGAGGTCTTCGTCTATAACGTCGCCGATCACAAGGAAGCCTTCCTCGAGGTCGGCAGCCAGGGGATCAGCTATACCGCGGGCGTGCCCCCGGTGGCCGCGGCGATGCTGGTCGCGACCGGCGAATGGGATGCCAAGACGATGAAAAACGTCGAAGAGCTGGACCCCAAACCCTTCTTCACCGTGCTCGACCGGATTGGCCTGCCGACCCGGGTGATCGAGGGCGGTCTGACCGGCACCGACAAGGCCTGGAACGACTGAGCAAAGGGGCCCGCGTCACGCGGGCCTTTTCAACTCTCCCCGGCGGTCAGATCGGTGCCCGTCACCGCCGCCGGGTCGAACACGCCCCCCACCAGATCGCAAGACAGCAGATAGTCCGAGCTGAGCGCCCCTTCCGGCTTCGGCACCAACCCCGCGATCAGCGCCCGCAGCGCCGCACGCTGGGTCCGCCACAGATCCTCGCCCGCCTCGCGGCTGATTGCCTCGAACCGCAGCTCGGCGCCCACCGGCATCTGCGCCAGCCGCGCCAGATCGGCCGCGGCAA
>JACXUS010000484.1 GCA_014763785.1 Sphingomonadales bacterium
TCGACATCGGCGCGGGCACCAACGAAATCCGCCGGATGTTGATCGGCCGCGAGATCATGGGGGGCGCGTGATGCGCCCTCTGGCGATCCCTCTCGCATTGGCGCTGATGGCCGCTCCGGCCTTCGCGCAGGAGCCGCAGGTCGATCCGGCCACGGTCCGCGCCTGTTTTGACGATGCAAGGGGCACCACACCGGATTGTATCGGTGAGGCCGCCGCAGCCTGCCAGGCACAGCCGGGCGGGGAGACGACGCTGGGCATCTCGGCCTGCCTTCAGGGCGAGGCGCAGGCTTGGGACGATCTGCTGAACGCGCAATACAAGGGCGTGCGAGCGCGGCTGCTCGAACAGGGCGGCACCGAGCTGGCTGACCAGCTGCTTGATGCGCAGCGCACCTGGATCGCCTTCCGCGATGCCGATTGCGGGCTGATCTATTCGATCTGGGCCGAGGGTTCGATCCGCACCGTGATGGCGTCCGACTGTTATCTTCACAAGACCGCGCAGCGTGCTTTGGAGCTGCGCGATATGGGGAGCATGGAATGAAACTGTCCTCTCAGGTTCTCACCTCCTCGGAGGGGTTTGCGAAAAACCGCACCGCGCATCTCGAGGCGCTCGCCACGGTGCGCGCGGCGGCCGAGGCCGCGGCGGCAGGTGGCGGCCCGGCTTCGCTCGAACGGCACCTGTCGCGTGGCAAGATGGCCCCTCGCGAGCGGGTGGCGGGGCTCTTGGATCCCGGTTCCCCCTTCCTCGAAGTGGGCGCGACGGCGGCACATGACATGTATGGCAATGCCGCCCCTTGCGCGGGCGTGATCGCCGGGATCGGCCGGGTGATGGGGCAAGAGGTCATGGTGGTCGCGAACGACGCCACCGTGAAGGGCGGCACCTATTACCCGCTGACGGTAAAGAAGCACCTGCGCGCTCAGGAGATCGCCGAGGAAAACCATCTGCCCTGCATCTATCTCGTCGACTCGGGCGGCGCGAACCTGCCCAATCAGGACGAGGTCTTCCCCGATCGCGACCATTTCGGGCGCATCTTCTTCAATCAGGCGCGGATGTCGGCCAAGGGCATCGCCCAGATCGCCGTGGTGATGGGCTCGTGCACGGCTGGCGGCGCCTATGTGCCCGCGATGTCGGATGTGACGATCATCGTGAAGGAACAGGGCACGATCTTCCTCGCGGGTCCGCCGCTGGTGAAAGCCGCGACGGGCGAGGTGGTCAGCGCCGAGGACTTAGGCGGCGGCGACGTGCATACGCGGCTCTCGGGCGTAGCCGATTACCTCGCCGAGGATGACGCCCATGCGCTGGCGCTTGCGCGCCGCGCGGTCGGCTCGCTCAACCGTGCCAAGCCCTCCACGGTGAACTGGC
>JACXUS010000485.1 GCA_014763785.1 Sphingomonadales bacterium
ATCTTGCAGAATTCCCGCGTCGGGGAATGGTCGCTGAAACCCGGGGTGGTGATCCTGAAGAGCCTGGGCAAGTTCTGGGGCCTGCCCGGGCTGCGGCTTGGCTTCGCCATCGGCGACCCGGACCTGATCGCGCAGCTGAAGGAAATGCTCGGGCCCTGGCCGGTTTCTGGCGTGGCGCAGCATGTGGGCGCGGTGGCGCTGGAAGACATGGACTGGGCCAACATGGCCCGGCAGGTGATGAACCTCGACGTCGCGCGGATGGATGCGATGGTGCAGGGCAAGGGCGCCGAGTTGATCGGCGGCACCGGGCTGTTCAGGCTCTACCGGGTCGACGATGCCGCGCGCTGGCAGGAAAAGCTGGCGCAGGGCAAGGTCTGGAGCCGCATCTTTCCCTATGATCCCACCTGGCTGCGCCTCGGCCTGCCGCCGGTCGGCCGTTGGGACCAGCTTGAAGCGGCGCTGGCATGAGCCACGCCTGGGTGCTCCTCCTCGCCCTCGGGCTTGACGCGCTGATGGGCGAACCCGAGCCGCTCTGGCGCCGTGTGCCGCATCCGGCGGTGATCATGGGCCGCGCGGTGGGCTGGGCCGACCGGCAGCTGAACAACGGCGAGGGTCGCTTGGTCACGGGAGGCCTCACCGTTGCCGGGCTTGTTGTGCTTGCTTGGGTAACGGGGAGCCTTGTCGCCTCGCTGGGCTGGGCAGTGGAGGTGCTTGCCGCCGCGGTGCTGCTGGCGCAGCGGTCGCTTGTCGACCATGTGCGCGAGGTGGCCGATACGCTGTCGCTCGCGGTCGAGGCGGGGCGCGAGGCGGTGGCGAAGATTGTCGGGCGGGATACTGCCGGGATGGACGAGCCCGCCGTCGCCCGTGCGGCGATCGAGAGCGCGGCTGAAAACCTGTCGGACGGGGTGATCGCGCCCGCCTTCTGGTTTCTCATCTTCGGCCTGCCGGGAATGCTGGCCTACAAGATGGTCAACACCGCCGACAGCATGATCGGCTAC
The DNA here is from genome assembly GCA_014763785.1 of Sphingomonadales bacterium. GTDB lineage: Bacteria > Pseudomonadota > Alphaproteobacteria > Rhodobacterales > Rhodobacteraceae > Rhodobacter. The sequence continues at coordinate 999 of JACXUS010000485.1, forward strand.
CGCACCGAGCGGCACGAGCAGTTCGGCAAGGCCGCCGCCCGGCTTGACGATGTGCTGAACTGGCTCCCCGCGCGGCTCACGGCGCTGTTTGTCTACCTTCTCCATACCCGCCGCATGAGCTGGGGCGAGGTCGCAGCCGATGCCGGCCTTCACCGTTCGCCCAATGCCGGCTGGCCCGAGGCGGCGATGGCCCGGGCGCTGGGCGTGGCCCTTTCGGGGCCGCGCAGCTACGAGGGCGAGTGGCGTGATTTTCCCTTCGTCAACGAGGCGGGGCGCAAGGTGCGCATCGAGAAGACCGACAAGCACACGTGGCAGGCGGCGCCGCTCAAGGGCGGCGGCGCGCTGACGCTGCGCTACGAGG
>JACXUS010000176.1 GCA_014763785.1 Sphingomonadales bacterium
GCTCAAGATCGCCGGGCTCTGACCGGGGCTGATCGGGGGCCGCTCGGGGGCTGATCGGGGCGCGCAGGGAGGCGCGCGGATCGGGGCGCAGCCGCGGGCGTGCGGACGCCCCCTCAGGGCGCAAGCGCGCGGAGCTTTCGTCGCGCCGCCGGTGTCCCGGCGCCACTGTCGTAGCACCGATATCGCAGCGCCGTTGTTAGGGCGCCACTGTCGCAGCACCGTTATCGCAGCGCCGTTGCTCCGGCGCCCTTGTCGCAGCGCCACTGTCGCAGCGCCGGGGGCGCGCGCTTTGCCTCAGGCGTCCTCGCCCGCGGGCGCCGCGTCGAGCCGGTCAAGCATCTGCCGCGCCATCGGCGCCACCGCCATTCCCGCGCCCATCGCCAGCACGAAGAGCGCGCTTTGCCAGCCCCCGAAGGTCAGCGAGCCAAGCGCCGGGCCCGGGCAGAACCCCGCCAGCCCCCAGCCCGCGCCGAACAGAAGCGAGCCGAAGACCAGATTGCGGTCAACATATTTCGGGAAATCCCCCGGCATCGGCAGCCCGATCAGCGAGCGGTCCCGCCGCGCCGCGATCCGCCAGACCACGATCATCGGCGCGATTGCCCCCGCCATCACGAAGGCCAGCGTCGGGTCCCAGTCGCCGAAAATATCCAGCCAGCCCTGAACCTTCTTGGTATCGACCATGCCCGCGACCAGCAGCCCCGCGCCAAAGAGCCCGCCCGACAGAAATGCAAAGACGTTGCGCATCACACCAACCCCAGAATATGCCGCGCCACGATCACCGACAGCCCCCCGCCGAGCAGGTAAAAGGCCGTCGCCGTGAAGCCGCGCAGCGAGAAGCGCGACATGCCGCAGACCCCATGCCCCGAGGTGCAGCCATTCGCGACCCGCGTGCCGATCCCGACCGCGAGCCCGGCCAGGATCAACAGCCCCGGTCGCCCGGTCGCATGGGTATCAACCACCTGATAGAGCGGCACCAGCAGCGGCGGCACCGCCACCAGCCCGCCCAGAAACGCCACCCGCTCGGTCAGCGTATCGCGCCCCGAGCCGTCGATCAGCCCGCCAAGAATGCCGCTTGCCCCCAGCACCCGCCCGTTGACCAGCAGATAGACCGCCGCGCCTGCGCCGATCATCAGCCCGCCCACAAGGCCCCAGATCCAATCCTGTTCCATCGCTGCCCGCTCCTCCCAAAGCCGGTTGCCTCGTCCCGGCGCTCTCCCATGGCCGGCCCGCGATCCTAGGGGGCGGTCGGCTTTACTGACAAGCGCGATTGACCTGTATCAAGGCCCCGCGCGCGGCTTCATGTCCAGATAGGGCGAACGTTGGAGGCGACAATGACACCGCTCGACACCCGCAAGGCGCAACTCGAAACCCGCAGGGCGCAGCTCAACGGACGGCTCGACCAGATCACCGAGGAATTCGGCGAACATGCCGAAAAGGACTGGGCCGAGATGGCGACCGAACGCGAGGGCGATGAGGTGCTCGCCGATCTGGGCACCGCCGCGCAGGTCGAATTGCGCGCGATCGAGGCGGCGCTCGCGCGGATCGCGGCGGGCGAATATGGCTATTGCGTCACCTGCGGCGAGCCGATCTCGGAGGAGCGGCTCGACCTGCTGCCCGCCACCCCCTTCTGCCGCCTTCACGCCGGCGCGGGCCACTGAGGCTGCCCCGATAGCGCGCTGAATCTGCGCCGGAAATCCGCGCCTTGGCGTGTTGAAACGGTTGCGCTGCCGGGCTTTGGCCCTAAACTCCCGGAACACCAGAACCGGGGACGGCAGCAGATATGGCACGACGGGTCAAGCTCCAGCGGCGCGAGGGCGTTGCGCTGATCACGCTTCCGGGCGCAGCGGATCAGGGGGTTGATCCCGGCTTTGACGCCGACCTTTGCACCAGCCTTGCGGGCGCGCTCGATCTGGCGCTGGCCGAGCCCGATCTGCGCGCCATCGTGCTGCGCGCGGGCAATGGTCTGGGCCGCAAGGCCGGGGCTGCGGCCGATGAGGCGCCCGGCGAGGCGCCCGAACCCTTGGCCGAGACGCCCGGCGCGGGCTGGCCCTGTGGTGCCGATCCGCTGGCCGATCTGGCCTGGCCGAAGGGCGCGGCCCCGAGCATCGCGGCGCTGGCCGAGCGGCTGGCCTCGGCGCCGGTGCCGGTGATCGCGCTTTTGTCGGGGCGGATCGCGGGGGGCGGTCTGGCGCTGGCGCAGGCGGCGGGGCTGCGGATGGCGCTGGCCGAAACGGTTTTTGCCGCGCCCGAGCCCGCGCTGGGGATGATCCCGGGCGGCGGTGCGCTGGTCCGGCTTGCGCGGCGCGCGGGCGGGGCGGCGGCGCTCAGCTTTCTGGCCTCGGGGCGCGACTGGCCCGCGCAAGAGGCGATGGGGCTGGGGCTTTGCGATGCCGTCAGCTCGGGCGGGGCGCTGGAAACTGCGGTGCTGGGGGTTGCGCTGCAGGCGGCGCAGGACCCTGCGGGCGGGCGCGTGGCGCGCGCCGACCGCGCCTTGGCCGATCTGCCCGGCTATCTCGCCGCGCTGGAAGAGGCGCGCCTGACCCTGAAGCCTGCCTTGGCCGGTCCGGGCCGCGGGGCGGCGCTGACGCGGGCGGCCGAGGTGATCGAGGCGGCGGCCCTCTTGCCGCTCGGCGAGGCGCTCGATTTCGAGCAGGTCGCGCACGAGGATCTGGCCGCCGATCCGGCAAGCCGCGGGCTGATCCATGTGGCCGCCTGTCACCGGGCTGCGCTCCGGCTGGCGGGGGCGCAGGCCGATGCGCCCGTGCCTGATCCGCTGGCCGCGCTGCCGCGCATCGCGCTCTGGAACCAGCCCGAGCGGCTGGCGCTGGCGCTGATCGGGCGCGGCCATACGGTGGTGATCGGCACCACTGATCCGGGCCGGCTGGAGCCCGCCTTCACCCGCATCGCCGCCCTGCAGGAGGCCGCCGTGGCCGAGGGCCGGCTCGACCCCGAGGCGCGCGAGGCCGATTGGGGGCGGCTTGGCGCGGCCACCGATCTGCCGGGCCTGATGGCGGGCGCGCCCGAGGCCCCAGCCCTGATCATCGCCACGCCGCATACTGCGGCCGAGGCGCGCGCGCTGATCGAGGCGCGGGCGGGTGGCACGCTGGTCATGCTCGACGGGCCCTTCGGTCTGGTGTCCGAGGCGGCGCAACAGGCCGATCTGGGCGCGCAGCGCCGCGGCGAATTCTGGGAATTGCACGGTGTCACCCCCGCGGGCGATGCGGCGCTGCCGGTGGTGGCCGCGCTGCTGCGCGGCGCGGGCGCCGAGGTGGTGCGCGGCGGCGCGGGCGCGGGGCTCACCGCGCAGCTGGAGGCGGCGCTGATCCTTGCGGCCGAACGCCTCGTGCTGGCGGGGGCGACCCCGGCGGCGGTCGATGGGGCGGCGCGCAATTTCGGCTTTGCCGAGGGGCCATTCGCGCGGCTCGATGCGCGAGGCCTTGGCGCGATCACCGGGCTCTTGCGGGCCTGCGGGGCGCGGCCGGGCGCCTATCTGGCCTATCTTGCGCTCGAGGGGCGGATGGGCCGCGCGGCCGGGCTTGGGGTCTATCGCTATCCGGGCGCGGGGGCCGCGCCACGGCCGCCCGAGGACGAGGCCGAGCTGCTCGCCGCGCTGCGCGCCGAGGCCGGGATCACCCCGCGCGCCCTGCCGCAGGCCGAGACTCAGGCCTGTCTGATGGCCGAGCTGGCCGGGGCCGGGGCGGCGGCGCTGCAAACCGGGCGCGCGCATCGGGCGGGCGATGTCGATCTGGCGGCGCTGGCGGCGCTGGGCTTTCCCGCGCATCGCGGCGGGCCGATGTTTCAGGCCGATCTAGCGGGCCTCATTGCCACCCGCAAGCGGCTGCGCGCGCTGGCCGAGGCGGGCGCGCCCGCGCCGGTCACGCTTTGGGATGTGATGATCCGCAACGGCAAGCGCTGGGCCGATCTGAACGGCTGAGCGTGGCCGGGGGCGTGCCCGGGGCCTCAGCCCAGCGTGACGCCCAGCACCACCATCATCAACCCGATCATCGAGGTGAAAAGCGCGCCGAGGTTCACAGTGACCACGCGCTTCATCACCGCGCGCAGCGCTTCGTCATCGAGGCCCGCGCGTTTCGCGCGCGCCACCGCCAGAATGCACCACACAATGCCCGCGATGCCCGCCAGCGAGACGGCCGCACCGGCCCAGATCAGATAGGTCATGCGCCCCCCTTGGCGTCGGTTTCGCCCCCGCCCTAGCCCGGGCAGGCGGGCCGCGCAAGGGTCTCGCGGCCCCGCGGTTTGACTTTGCCCCGCGATGGGCCACCCTTTTTGCAACTGCAGCGAAAGGAGGGGCGATGGAACCGCAGGAGATCGAGACCGGGCTTGCGCAGGCGCTGGAGCGGGCCGGCGCCTATCTGCCCGATTGGGCGCTGGCGGGGCTGGTCTATCTGGTGGCTCTGGTGGCGGCAGTGGTCGCCTTCCGCGCGATTTATGCCGGGCTCAACCGGGCGGTGGCGGGGCGCGATCTGTTCTGGCGCTCGCTTGTCGGGCGCGGTGCGCAGCCGTTGCGGCTGGTGATCCTGATCGCGGCGCTGGGCCTTGCCAACCGCCTCGCGCCGGTGACCGAGGCGCTGCGCGCGGGGCTTGGGCATCTGCTTCTGGTCGCGCTGATCCTGTGTCTGGCCTGGATCGCGCAGACCGCGCTTTACATCTGGGCTACGCTGCATATGCGGCGCTTCAAGCTCGATGCCGAGGACAACCTTCTGGCGCGCAAACATGTGACGCAGACCCGCATCCTGATCCGCGTGGCGAAGATCATGATCGGCGTGGTGGCGGTGGCGGTCGCGCTGATGACCTTTCCGGCGGTGCGGCAATATGGCGTCTCGCTCTTGGCCGCCGGGGGGGCTGCGGGCATCGTTGTGGGGCTTGCGCTGCAACCCCTGCTGAAGAACCTGATCGCGGGCATCCAGCTTGCCGTGACCCAGCCGATCCGCCTTGATGATGCGCTGATCGTCGAGGGCGAATGGGGCAATGTCGAGGAAATCACCGCGACCTATGTCGTGATTCGGCTCTGGGACTGGCGGCGGCTGATCGTGCCCCTGAGCTATTTCATCGAACAGCCGTTCCAAAACTGGACCCGCGAGAGCGCCGAGCTGATCGGCACGGTGATGATCTATCTCGACCATTCCGCCGATATCCCGGCGATCCGCGCGAAGGGGGCCGAGATCGTCGCCGCGAACAAGCTTTGGGATGGCAAGGTCTATGCCGTGCAGGTCACCGATTTCCGCGAACGCGAGCTGGAATTGCGGGTGCTGGTCTCGGCGCGCTCGGCGCCGCGGGTTTTTGACCTGCGCTGCGAGATGCGCGAGGCGCTGATTTCCTGGATTCAGGCCGAGATGCCGGGCGCGCTGCCGCGGACCCGGGCCGAGGTGCAGACCCGCGCTGCGGCCCCCGCGCCCGCGCATTCCCCGGCCTGACCCCGCCGCACGGCAACAGGCGCCGCCGCGACCGGCGGGGTCCCGCCGATCCCTCCGCCCGCGATCGGCAAGCGGGCGCCCAAGCCCCGCGCCGGGGGCGCCGCGCGCTTGGCGCGGGCAGAGTGCTGGGTCAGGCTGGACCCGATCCCGCCTGAGGTTCCCCCGAAGAGGTTCTCGATGCAAGCACCCGATCCCCGTCCCCTGCCCACCGTGGCGGTCTTCCTGCGCCCCGACGACCTGCCGGTGATGGCCCATCATCTGCGCGGGGTGGCCGCAATCGAGGTTCGCCAGATCGGCGGTCCGGCTGCGGCCGGGGCCGAGGTCGTGGCGATGCTGGAAGCGGCAGGGCTGCAGGTCAGCTTCCGGCGGCTCGAGCAGATGACCCCGCCGCCCGCGCGCCGCCTTGTGTTCCGCTATCCGGGCGCCAAGGCCGAACTCACCATCGCGCCCGAGGTCGATCCCTGAGGGGACCGGGGCAGGGGGCGCTCGCGCCCCCTCTTCGGCTGACGCCGAATTCACCCCCTGAGGATATTTGCACGCAGGTGAAAGCAGATCGGTTGCAGGGATGCGGCGAGGCAGGTCCGCGGAACCGTCTTGCCCCTCAACAGTGCTGAAATATCCCGGGGGAGCCCGGAACGGGCGGGGGCAGAGCCCCCCTTGCC
>JACXUS010000486.1 GCA_014763785.1 Sphingomonadales bacterium
CAGACCCGGCGGGGCCGCGGCGCTGCCGACGACGAAGATGCACCGCTCGGGCGCGCCATGTTCGCGCACCGCCGCCACGACCCGCTCGACCGCCGTGGCGCGCTGGCCAACCGCGACATAGATGCAGATCACGTCGGAATTCTTCTGGTTGATGATCGCATCGACCGCGAGCGAGGTCTTGCCCGTGGAGCGGTCGCCCACGATCAGCTCGCGCTGGCCGCGCCCGAGGGCAAAGAGGCTGTCGACCACCAGCAGGCCCGTCTCAAGCGGGGCCGAGACCAGATCGCGCTCGATGATCGCGGGCGCCGGGCGCTCGACGGGCATCCGCGCGGTCGTCTCGGGCACGGGACCGTTGTCAAGCGGGCGGCCAAGCGGGTCGATGACCCGGCCCAGCAGCGCCTCGCCTACCGGCACGCGCAGCACGTCGCCCGTATCCGTCACCCTCTCCCCCACGCTGACCGAGGTCGCCGCATCGAGAAACACCGCGTCGATCGCCTCGCGTCCGAGACTGTGCGCGAAAGCGTAGCCGCCGCTCTCGAAGCGCAGCAGCGCACCCAGCGGCGCCTCGGGCAGGCCCGCGACCTGCGCGATCCCGTCGGCCAGATGGGTGATCCGGCCAACCGCCTCGGCCTCGGGGGCAAGCTCTGCCCTCGCCAGACGCGCGCGGCGGGTTTCGAGCCAATCGGGGGGCAATGCGCGATCAGTCATCTTGCGTCACCTCCGCCTTGATCCGGTCGAGATCGGCGCGCAGGTGGTTGCGCACCACCGCTGTCGCCGCATCAAGCTCGAGCCCCGCCAGCAGGCCCTCGTCCACGCTGAGATCCACCGTGACAGGCCCGCCAAGCGCCTCGGAAAGCTGCGCTTCGATCCGGGTGGTTTCCTCGGCACTCGGCGCACGCGCAGCGCGCAGCGCCAGCTTTCCTTGTGCAAGAAGCGCCTCTCGGGTCGGCTCGGGCAGCTTTCGCACCGCCTCGACGAGTCCGGGCACGAAACCGTCGATCCGGGCGCCTTCGGGCAGGCGCGCCAGTTCGTCGTCCAGCAGGCGCAGACCCCGGTCCAGCGTCTGGCGGAACCGCGTCGTCATCCGCCCCCACCAGATGAAGCTGACCGATCCGCGCGTCGAGTGGCGGCTGATCGGCCGGATTGATGGAGTCGGTCAGCCGGCTGTAGCCGTGCTGGTCGGCCCAGGCGTCGATATCGAGATTGGCGGCGACGGTCACCACCCCGGAGACCCCCTTCAGACGCGCCGCGATGAGCGTCGCGAGCACACCGCCCCCGCTGTAACCGATGAGGGCGATGTCTCGGTTGCCCTCCGGCGGCAGCAACCGCGCAATGGCCCTCGTCAGGCTCTCGACG
>JACXUS010000177.1 GCA_014763785.1 Sphingomonadales bacterium
TCGCCCGCGAGGCGGCGCCCGCCGATGTCGGCGGCACGCTGCAAGTGGCCACCTATAACGTGCTGAACTACTTCACCACGCTGACGGGCGGGACCGGGCCGGATGGCACGCTCGACCCGCGCGGGGCGGACAATGCCACCGAACTCGAGCGGCAGACCGTGAAGCTGGTCGAGGGCATCATCGGCACCGGCGCCGAGGTGCTGGCGCTGGAGGAAATCGAGAACAACGGTTTCGGCAGCGGCTCGGCCATCGCGACGCTGGTGAATGAGCTGAATGCCGCCACCGATGCGCATGACTATGCCTTTGTCGATCCGACCGGGGTTGCGGGCTTTGTGGGCTCTGACGCGATCATGCCCGCGATCATCTATGATGCGGCGGCGGTGACGCTGGTGCATACCGAGGTGCTCGAGTACACCGAGGATACTGCCGCCACGACCTATGCGCTGGCCAAGGTGCTCTCGGATGTGGTCGGGCGCGATATCGGCGATTATGACCGCAACCGCCCCTCGGTCGCGGCGACCTTTGTCGATGCGGCAACCGGGACCGAATTCACCGTCGTCGCCTCGCATCTGAAATCGAAGGGCGACAGCGGACTCGTGTCGCTGGTCAATGCCGCGCAGGCGCATGTGGATGGCGGCGGCACCGGCATCACCCAGGCCGATATCGACGCGCTCAAGGCCGATCCGAACTATGATCAGGGCGACGGCCAGGGCTTCTGGAACGCGGTGCGGACCGAGGCGGCGGTGGAGCTGGGCGACTGGATCGCCAACAGCTACAACGGCGGCGGGGTCACGAATTACCTGCTTCTGGGCGATATGAACGCCTATGCCGAAGAGGATCCGGTGCAGGCGCTGGATGACGATGCGGGGCTGGTCGATCTGATCGACGCCTTCATCGGGCAGGATCAGGCCTATTCCTATGTGTTCGACGGAATGCGCGGCACGCTGGATCAGGGCCTGTCGGATGCCGATCTGGCGGCGCATGTGACCGGCGTCACGGAATGGCACATCAACGCCGATGAGCCCGACCTGATCGGCTATGACACGAGCTTCAAGAACCCGGCCTTCTATAATGACGGGGTCTATGGCTCGTCGGACCATGATCCGCTGATCATCGGGCTCGATTTCGGCACGGACGGTCTCTTCAGCTGATCCCTTGACGCGGGAAACTGGGGCGCGGGCCGGAGCACCGGCCCGCGCCCTCTGCCATACCGGGCGCTGTGCTCGTGGCTGAGCGCGCGGGGGGCGCTGCCCCCCGGCGGCGTTTCACGCCGCCGCCCCCCGGGATATTTGCACACTGTTGAGGGGCGAGCGTGTGCAGCCCCCGAAGGGCTCCGCCATACACCCTGAAACCCGCGGCACCGCGCGCCCGCAAGCTGGGAAAACCCATCCCCTCAACAGTGTCCAAATATCCCGAGGGGGTGAATTCGTCGCAGACGAAGAGGGGGGGCGAGAAGCCCCCTTGCCCGGCTGACCCCGGATGCCCTATTCGGCCGCGGTGCGCAGCCCCAGCATCGGCGCGAGATAGCGCCCGGTATGGCTGCCCGGACAGGCGGCAACCTCTTCGGGTGTGCCGGTCGCCACCACGCGACCGCCGCCGTCACCGCCCTCGGGGCCGATATCGACGATCCAGTCGGCGGTCTTGATCACATCCAGATTGTGCTCGATCACCACCACCGTATTGCCCTGATCCACAAGGCTGTGCAGCACCTCGAGGAGCTTTCTCACATCCTCGAAATGCAGCCCCGTCGTCGGCTCATCGAGGATATAGAGCGTGCGCCCCGTCGCGCGGCGCGAGAGCTCCTTGGACAATTTCACCCTTTGCGCCTCGCCACCCGACAGCGTCGTCGCCTGCTGGCCGACCTTGATATAGCCAAGCCCCACCTCGACCAGCGCATCCATCTTCTCGCGGATCGAGGGCACGGCGGAAAAGAACCCCTGCGCATCCTCGACCGTCATGTCGAGCACATCGGCGATCGACTTGCCCTTGAACTTGATCTCGAGCGTCTCGCGGTTGTAGCGCTGGCCCTTGCAGGTCTCGCAGGTGACGTAAACGTCGGGCAGGAAGTGCATCTCGATCTTGATCACCCCATCGCCCTGACAGGCCTCGCAGCGCCCGCCCTTGACGTTGAAGGAAAACCGCCCCGGCTTGTAGCCGCGCGCCTGCGCCTCGGGCAGGCCCGCGAACCAGTCGCGGATCGGCGTGAAGGCGCCAGTATAGGTCGCCGGGTTCGACCGCGGCGTGCGCCCGATCGGGCGCTGGTCGATGTCGATCACCTTGTCGAGATGCTCAAATCCCTTGATCGTCTCGCAGGGCGCGGGGGTCTCGCGCGCGCCATTCAGCCGCATCGCCGCGGTCTTGTAGAGCGTCTCGATGGTCAGGCTCGATTTCCCGCCGCCCGAGACGCCGGTCACGCAGACGAACTTGCCCAAGGGAAAATCGACCGTCACATCATGCAGGTTGTTGCCCGACGCCTTGACCACGGTCAGTTTCTTGCCATTGCCGGGGCGCCGCGCGGCGGGCACCTCGATCCGGCGGGTGCCGGACAGATATTGGCCGGTCAGGCTGGCGGGATCGGCGGCAACCTCTTCGGGCGTGCCATGTGCGACGACCCGCCCGCCATGCACGCCCGCGCCCGGGCCGATGTCGAAGACGTAATCGGCGTGCCGGATCGCGTCTTCATCATGCTCGACCACCAGCACCGTATTGCCCTGATCGCGCAGGTTTTTCAGCGTCTGCAACAGCCGGTCATTGTCGCGCTGATGCAGCCCGATCGAGGGCTCATCGAGCACATAAAGCACCCCCGTCAGCCCCGAGCCGATCTGGCTCGCGAGCCGGATCCGCTGGCTCTCGCCGCCCGAGAGCGTGCCCGCCGAACGGCTCAGCGTCAGATAATCCAGACCGACATTGACCAGAAAGCCCAGCCGCTCGCGGATTTCCTTCAGGATCGGGCGGGCGATCTCGTTCTTCTGCTTGCCCAAGTGATCGGGCGCGCCCTGCGCCCAGTCATGCGCGCCACGGATCGCCATTTCGACGACCTGACCGATATGCAGACCGCCGATCTTGACCGCGAGCGCCTCGGGGCGCAGGCGATAGCCGCCGCAGGCCTGACAGGGGCGGTTGTTCTGATAGCGCTCCATTTCCTCGCGCGACCAGGCGCTGTCGGTCTCGCGATAGCGGCGCTCCATGTTCGGGATGATGCCCTCGAAGCTGCGGCTCACCTCATAGACGCGGCCGCCCTCGTCGAAGCGGAATTTGATCTCTTCGCTGCCCGAGCCATAGAGAAAGAGCCGCTGCACCTCGGGCGCGAGGCTTTTCCACGGCTTCTTCTTGTCAAAGCCATAATGCTTGGCCAAAGCCTCGATCGTCTGGGTGAAATAGGGGCTTTTCGACTTGGCCCAGGGCGCAAGCGCGCCCGCCGCAACGGACAGCGATTGATCCGGCACGACGAGGCGTTCGTCGAAGAAAAGCTCAACGCCGAGCCCGTCGCAAACCGGGCAACAGCCGGTCGGCGCGTTGAAGGAAAACAGCCGCGGTTCGATCTCGGGGATGGTGAAGCCACTGACCGGACAGGCGAATTTCTCGGAGAAGGTCACGCGCGCAGGCTCGAACCCCTCGGGCGCGTCGGCGGGCGCCGCCTCTTCCCAAAGGGCGATCCCCTCGGCCAGATCGAGCGCGGTGCGCAGGCTGTCGGCCAGCCGCGTCTCCATCCCCTCGCGCACCACGATGCGGTCCACCACCACGTCGATGCTGTGGCGGAATTTCTTGTCGAGCGTGGGCGGCTCTTCCAGATCATGGAAGACGCCGTTGACCTTCACCCGCTGAAACCCGGCCTTGCGCCATTCCAGAAATTCCTTGCGATACTCGCCCTTGCGGTCGCGCACCACGGGCGCCAGCAGATAGCCGCGCGCGCCTTCGGGCATCGCCATGATCCGGTCAACCATGTCCTGCACCTGCTGCGCCTCGATCGGCTGGCCGGTGGCGGGCGAATAGGGCGTGCCCGCGCGCGCGAACAAAAGCCGCAGATAGTCATAGATCTCGGTCACCGTGCCGACGGTCGAGCGCGGGTTCTTCGAGGTCGTCTTCTGCTCAATCGAAATCGCGGGGCTCAGCCCCGAAATGTGATCGACGTCGGGCTTGCCCATCTGGTCGAGGAATTGCCGCGCATAGGCCGACAGGCTTTCGACATAGCGGCGCTGCCCCTCGGCATAGATCGTGTCGAAGGCCAGCGAGCTTTTCCCCGACCCCGACAGCCCGGTGATCACCGTCAGCGCATCGCGCGGGATATCGAGATCGACGCCCTTCAGGTTGTGCTCGCGCGCGCCGCGCACCTCGATGAACTTCTGCTCGGCCATGGGACCCCTCGCCGCTCTCTTGCCACCCGCTCTAGATAGAGTAGGCGGGCCGAGTCTCCAATCGAAATCTGCGAACGAAGCAGGAACTTGCTGCCGCGCGGCGCCGGTCGCGCGCGCGTCGCGCCCATAATCCGGGCAGAGCCCCCATTCATTCACGAAGCGGAATGTATTTTTCGCGGCAATGCGGCATTCCCCCTTGAATCGCCCCGGCGATCTGCCAAATCAGGCGGGGCGCCCGGGTTGGCGTCGCCAGGAAAGGGTCCGACATGTTCAATTTTCTTCGCCCCTCGGGTCCGGCCGGCGCCCGCGTCGAACGGATGGATGCGCGCGAGGCGGTGGCCAAGGCGGCCGCGGGTGAGGTCGTGCTGATCGACGTGCGCGACATCAGCGAGCTGCGCGCGAGCGGCAAGGCCAAGGGCGCGCTGCATGTGCCGCTGATGGCGCTGAAGATGAAGGCCGATCCGGCCAGCCCGGACTGCCTGCCCGAGCTGAAGGCCGCGCAGGCCGCGGGCAAGGCGGTTGCGCTTTACTGTGCCTCGGGGGCGCGCAGTCAGGGCGCGGGGCAGATGATGCTGCAGCTGGGCTATGCGCCGGTCTATAATGTCGGCGGGCTTTACGATTGGCATGCGGCGGGCGGCGCGCTGGTTCCGGCGTAAGGCGGACAGAGCGACCGGATCGGGGGCCTTCGGGCCCCTTTTTCATATGCGCGCGCGGCGCCCGGCCAGCCACAGATGCACCGCGATGCCGCCAAGGCACAGCGGCAGCGCGAAGAGCGTCAGCGCCCCTGCCCCCATCGCGCCGCTGAGCGCCAGCAGAACCGGCGTGCCGAGCGTCGTGCCGATATTGCCGAGCTGCGCAATCGCCCCCGCGGCGCGCGCGCGGTCGGGGGCCTCGGGGTTCAGCTCGGGGATCGCGGCGAAGCTTGCCCCCTGCACCAGTCCCAGCGCCGCCGACAGCGCCAGCGCCGCGCCGACCTGCCCCAGATCGCCGCCCATCACCCAGGCCAGCGCCGCGAGCGCCCCGCCGGCAAAGCCGATCTCGGCGGTGCGCACCGCGCCAAGGCGCCGCGTCAGCTGCACCCCAAGGCCCAGTGAGCTGGCAATCGACACCAGCGGCATGACGCTTGCGGTGAACTCGCGCCGCTCGGGCGCCACAAGGCCCGGCACCAGCGTCAGCGCGGCGACGAAAATCAGCGTATAGAAGACGAAGCCCAGCGCGGGCGCGCCGACCCGCGGATCGGCATAGATCGCCGCGTGATCGGCCAGCACCGCGCGCAGGTTCATCGGCCCGGGCTGCGGCCGCGCCGCCTCTCGCGGCAGAACGGCGATCAGGAGCGCGCCGGCCCCCGCCATCAACGCCCCATGCAGCGCCCAGAGCGCACGCGGCCCGAAGGTGTGCGCAAAGGGCAGCCCCGCCAGCGCGGTGATCGTGAAGGCCAGGCCAAAGAAGGTGGACCACAGCGTCATCGCCGCCGCCTGATCGCGCGGGGCCGCGAGCCCCGCGATCAGCACCGGCCCGGCGACCACGATCGTCAGATGCGCCACCCCCTCGATCACCCGGCTCGCGATCATCGCGCCCAAGGGCAGGCCCGTGGCCTGCAGCCCCGAAATCGCCGCCCCAGCGAACAGCGCCGCAATGATCAGCCGCCGCGCCCCGAAGCGCGCCACCGCCAGCCCCGCCGTGGTGCCGAAAATCACGCCGACGCCGCCCACGACCGACACCACAAGCCC
>JACXUS010000487.1 GCA_014763785.1 Sphingomonadales bacterium
CTCGAAGAGGCCCGACGCGCCTTCCTGCGCGACCTTCTGCCCTATAACGCGATCCTCGCGGCGGCGCTGATCGCGGCAGGCTGGGCCCAGCTGTTCATCGGCCTGCGCCCGCTCGCGACGATCGGCGAGCGCGTCGCGGCGGTGCGCTCGGGCAAGCAGAACCGGATGGGAGAGGATTTCCCGAAGGAGGTGGCCCCGCTCGTGGCCGAGGTCGATGCGCTGATCGCGGCGCGCGAAGACGAGCTCGACCGCGCCCGCCGCCGCGCTGCCGATCTCGCGCATGGGTTCAAGACGCCGCTTCAGGCGCTTCTGGGCGAGGCTGATCGGCTGCGCGAGAGCGGGCAGGACGGCGCGGCCCGCTCGATCGAGGAAATCGCCGCCGCGATGAGCCGCCATGTCGACCGCGAGCTGACCCGAACGCGCCTTGCAGGACGCAGCCGGGCGGCGAAAACGCGGGTGGGCCCGGTGATCGAACGCGTCGTCTCGGTCGTCAGCCGCACTCCGCAAGGCGCGGAACTGAGCTGGCAGATCGATGCGAACGGCGCCCCTCTCGCCGCGATCGACGCCGGCGACCTGACCGAGGCGCTTGGCGCGATCGTCGAGAATGCGAGCCGCCACGCCAAGAGCCACGTCACGATCCGCGCCCGCGATCTGGGCGCGCAGGTCGAAATTACGGTCGAGGATGACGGGCCGGGGATCGAGCCTTCGCGGATCGACGAGATGCGCAAGCGCGGCGCGCGGGCCGATCAGGGCGGACATGGGCTGGGTCTCTCGATCTCGGCGGAGATCGCCGAGGCCGTGGGCGGCGCGCTGGAGCTGGAAAACATCGCGCCGGGGCTGCGCGTGCGGCTCCTTCTGCCTGCGGTGCTGGGCTGAGGCCGGATGCAGTTCGAGCGCCTCCATCACAGCGCCCCCTACAGCGTCGATTTTCTCGATGGCACTGGCGAGGATCTGGTGATCGCCTTCTCCTCGATCGGCCATGATGCGGACCGCCCGCCCTCGCCCGAATTCGTGGCGACCGCCACCGGGCGCGGCACGCCAGTCCATCCGCGCCGGGCACTGTTCGTGGTGGATACGCACCGCAGCTGGGCGAATGATCCGGGCTTTGCCGCGGCCCTGCGGACGGCGCTGGAGCAGGTCACCGCGCGCCGCCCGGTTCGGCGCGTCGCGGCGGTGGGGCTTTCCATGGGAGCCTTCTCGGCGCTCGCGGCAACGCAGGTTCTCAAGATCGACACGGTGCTCGCTCTGGGGCCGCAATACTCCGTGGCGCCCGACGGCATACCCCTAGAAGGACGCTGGGCGCGCTGGACGTGCAGGATCACACATTTCCGATGGCCCACCGCGCCGGTCC
>JACXUS010000178.1 GCA_014763785.1 Sphingomonadales bacterium
GGCCTGCGGCGGGGGGGCTTGTCGGCTTGCTCAGCCCGCGCGAGCGGGCCTGTCTCGATCTGCTGGGCGAGGGGCTGCGAACCAAGGCCATCGCGGCGGAGCTGGGCGTCTCGCCGGTGACGGTCGAGCTGCATCTGCGCAATGCGCGCGGCAAACTTGGCGCAGCGACCCGCGATCAGGCGCTGTTGCTCTATCGCGCCAGCCGGGCCAGCGGGCAGGGGGCCGAAGCCGGGCGCGCGTGACTTCGGGCCGGATCTGGCATGGACAGGCGGCGGTGCGACGCCGCGCAACGGGCGCAGGTCTCGTGCGGCAGTGCGAAATGGCAGCAGGGCGAATGGCTTGACTGCGATCCGGCACTACGGACGCGGCAGAAACAAGGTCAATATTGTTGAAGGAAGGTCGTCGTCAACACGAATTAACATAGCGCCCCAAGTCACCTCTGGTGTCCCCGCGGGAGCATCTGACCATGTGCGAAATATCTCCCAGTCAAAGTCGGCGTCATCTGCGCGCAACAGCTCTGGAAGCCGCCGTGCCATCAACGCGCTCACTTTGGCCAGCACGGCTTTCCGCTCTTGATCGCCCAACAACGGAGGCTCGTCAGTAACCGTGCACATGTATTGTTCTTGTTCCAGGCTCAGGCCAGTGTCGTCGTAGATGCGGTAGTAGATTGTCAGGCTGTCGAGGGCCTCGCCATCCGCCTCGTAGGTTTTCCGGATATCACGACCATTGTCAGGATATGCGGTCTGCCAGTCGCACGCGGGGTCCTCAACGCGCGGCAGACACCAATTTTAAAAAAGCGCGACGAACGCCGACGTCCTGTCCTGAGTGGCGTTCATCGCCACATAGAAGACGGCCAATGGAAAGAGGGATAAAAAGAATAATACTCTCATGGGCGCAGGCTGCCACAGCGGAAATCGAGTCGCAAATTCATTCCGGTGTCGCAGTGTCGGCGCCCGACATGCCGATCCAGGTCGCGAGCGTTCGCGACAAAAGTTGCGCGCCGCACGAGAGCGGGTGTTTTCAGGCAGTTCCGACGCCATCGAACGCAAGCTGCTGTCCTTGGCGCGTCTGTCCTTGCCGGCCTGATCGAGGCCGGGAATTTGACCCGTCCAGTCTAAGGAAAGGAGTCTCAACTATAGGGGACTTTTGCAATGTGCCCGCGTACAGCCTGAAATCCTATAATCAGTATTATGTCAATCAAACACCATTCAAGGCCCCCTCAGGGCAGCAAGATCGTGCTGCCCAGCGTCTTGCGGCCTTCGAGCGCGCGATGGGCCTCGGCCACGTCCTCCAGCGCGAAGCTCTGGCCGATCTCGATCCGGATCTTGCCCGCGGCGATCATGCCAAAGAGATCGCGGCTGGCGCGCTGCAGCCAGCCCGGCTCGGCCGTGTGATGGAACAAGGTCGGTCGCGTCAGCCGCAATGACCCGCGCGCCAGATCGGTGATCTTGAAGTCGCTGGCCGGACCCGAGCTTTGGCCAAAGCTGACGAGCGTCCCGAAGCGTTTCAGAACCTCAAGCGATTTCAAGACGGTATCGGCACCAACGGAGTCATAGACCGCGGCCACGCCGGCGCCCTCGGTCAGGCGCATCACCTCGGTCGCGAAATCCTCTGCGCTGTAATCGATCACCGCATCATAGCCCGCCGCACGCGCCTGCGCGCATTTCGCGGCGCCGCCCGCGGTGCCGATCGCCCGCACGCCAAGCGCCTTCAGCCATTGCCCGGCGATCTGGCCAACGCCGCCGGCCGCGGCATGAAACAGCACGGTTTCGCCCGCGGTCACCGGATAGGAATGATGGATCAGATAGTGCACCGTGAGCCCCTTGAGCATCACGGCCGCGGCAATATCGTCGCTGATTTCATCAGGAATTACAACGGCTTGCGCGGCATTTATCACGCGGTGGCTGGCATAGGCGCCATTCGGAACGGTATAGGCCACGCGCTGGTCGACCCGCAGATCGACGCCCGCACCCACCGCCTCGATCACGCCCGCGCCCTCGGCCCCGGTGATCAGGTCGCGCGCAACCGGCCAGGGATAGAGCCCCGTTCGGAAGTAAACATCTATGAAATTCAAGCCGATAGCGGTCTGTCTTAAGGTGATTTCGCCGGGCCCGGGCGGCGGGACCTCGATCTCGATCCGGTGAAAATGCTCGGTCCCGCCGGGTGTGGAGATCGCGATCGCATAGGCCATGGTGTCCTCCCTTTGCGCCGAGGATGGCGCGCGCGCCCTGCCCCGTCAATCGCCCGACTGGGACGCGGCCCCCGGCAGATGCGGCAGGAAGCTGCCCCCGAAGCCCAGAACCGCCCCCCAGATCGTCAGCGCGACGGGCCGCGGCACGCCCGCCTCGGGGCGCACCAGAAACCAGTGCCGCTCGATCGGCAGACCGGGCGCGGCGATCTGCACGAGCCGCCCCTGCGCCAGTTCTTCGGTCACCGTATGCAGGCTGAGAAACGCCACGCCAAGACCCGCCATCACCGCCTGCTTGATCGTCTCGTTGCTCTCCATTTCCAGCGTCTCATAAAGCCGCCCCTCGCCGATCCGGTCGAGCCAGCGGCTCATCAGGATCCGCGTCCCCGAGCCCGCCTCGCGCGCCAGAAACACCTGATCGAAGAGTGCCTCGATATCGGGCCCGCGCCCGGCCAGCGGATGATCGGGCGCCGCCAGAAGGCCATGCGGATGGCCCCCGAGCGGCTCGGCCAGCACCGCCGGACGCCGCGGCGGGCGCCCCATGATCGCCAGATCGAAGGCGCCGCGCTCGAGCCCCTCGATCACGCTTTCCCGGTTGCCGACGCGCAGGGTGATCTCGATCTCGGGGTGGCTCTGCTGGAGCATCTTCACCAGCCGCGGCGCGAAATATTTCGCCGTGGACACCACGCCCAGCACGACCCGCCCCGCCTGCCCGCGGGCCAGCGCCGCCAGATCGGCCGAGGTCCGCGCCAGAACATCCTCGATCCGCAGCGCCGCCGCGCGCAGCGCCTGGCCCGCCTCGGTCAGCACCGAACCCGTGCCATCGCCCAGCCGCGCGATCAGAGTCACTTGAAGAGCGTCTTCCAAGGCCTTGATCTGGCTATGAATTGCGGGCGTGGTCAGGCCAAGCGCCTGCCCCGCCGCGGTCAAGGACCCGCCCCGCGCCACCGCATCCAGCGCGCGCAGCTGCTTCAAGGTCACCGCATCCATCCGCATGGAATTCACCAAATCTGAAACCCTGTTCCGAATTATTAAATTTCATAAAACTTACATCTGCGCAATTCTTGTCCCAGGGTGTCGCGGAAAATCGCGACATGGAGGAAGCAATGTCACTCGATCTCGAAGGCCTGGCGCTGGCGCCGGAACTGGCCGATGTTCTCGGCCGCCTGAGCACGGCTGGCGCCGATCTGGCGCGGCTGATTGCGCGCCACGGGCTTGGCCATGATCTGGCCGCGAGCGCGGGCACCAATGCCGATGGCGACGGGCAAAAGGCGCTTGATGTGATCGCGGATGAGGCCTTCATGGCGGCGCTCGACGGCTCGGCCGTGACGCATTACGCGAGCGAAGAACAGGACGAGGTCGTGACTTTTGGTCCGGGCACGCTGGCCTTGGCAATCGACCCGCTCGATGGGTCCTCGAACATCGATGTGAACGTGTCGATCGGCACGATCTTCTCGATCTTCCCCGCCGCCGCGACCCCCGAGGCCAGCTTCCTGCGCAAGGGCACCGAGCAGATCGCCGCGGGCTATATCATCTATGGCCCGCAATGCGCGCTGGTGCTGGCGACGGGCGGCGCGGTGCATGAATGGCTGCTTGACCCGGAAACCGGCCGTTTCGAGCGGATCGAAGACCCCGCGCCGATCGGACCCGAAACCTCGGAATTCGCGATCAACGCCTCGAATTACCGCCACTGGCTGGCGCCGGTGCGCGCCTTCATCGACGATCTGGTGGCCGGCGCCGACGGGCCGCGCGGGCGCAATTTCAACATGCGCTGGATCGCCTCGCTGGTGGCCGAAACCCACCGCATCCTGCGCCGCGGCGGCGTGTTTCTTTATCCGGCCGATGCCCGCAAGGGCTATGACCGCGGCCGGTTGCGCCATGTCTATGAATGCGCGCCGATCGCCTTTGTGATGGCGGCGGCGGGCGGGGCGGCCACCGACGGCCATGACCCGATCCTCGAGATCGTGCCCAAGGGCCTGCACGAGCGCACGCCCTTCATCTTCGGCACCGCCGCGAAGGTCGCCCGCGTCACCGCCTATCACGACCTGCCCGAGGGCGAGACCTCGGCGCTGTTTTCCACCCGCGGCCTGTTCCGGAGCTGAGCCATGTCCCCCAAGCATCCCATCATCTCGGTCGTCGGCTCCTCGGGGGCCGGCACCTCGACGGTCAAATCCACTTTCGAGCAGATCTTCCGCCGCGAAGGGATCACCGCCGCGATGATCGAGGGGGATGCGTTCCACCGCTACAACCGCGCCGAGATGAAGGCGGAACTGGAGCGGCGCTATGCGGCGGGCGATGCGACCTTTTCGCATTTCTCCTATGATGCCAATGAACTCAAAGCCTTGGAGGGCGTTTTTAAAGCCTATGGCGAGACCGGCACCGGCCAGACCCGGCATTATGTCCATGATGCACGCGAGGCCGAGGCCTATGGCGCCGCGCCCGGCACCTTCACCGATTGGGCCGAGCTGCCGGGCGGGTCGGATCTATTGTTCTACGAGGGGCTGCACGGCTGTGTCGTGAACGATCAGGTGAACCTCTCGGCGCTCGCCGATCTGAAGATCGGTGTGGTGCCCGTGATCAACCTCGAATGGATCCAGAAGATCCACCGCGACCGCGCGCATCGCGGCTATACGACCGAGGCGGTGACCGATGTGATCCTGCGCCGGATGCACGCCTATGTGCATTGCATCACCCCGCAATTCACCGAAACCGATATCAATTTCCAGCGCGTGCCGGTGGTCGATACCTCGAACCCGTTCATCGCGCGCTGGATCCCGACGCCGGACGAAAGCCTTGTGGTGATCCGATTCAAGAACCCGCGCGGCATCGATTTTCAATATCTGACGCAGATGATCGCCGGGTCATGGATGAGCCGCGCCAATTCCATCGTGATTCCCGGCAACAAGCAGGATCTGGCGATGCAGCTGATCCTGACGCCCCTGATCGAGCGGCTCGTCCGCGATGCCAAACGTGCATGAGGTTCGCCATGAAAGATGTTGTGATTGCTGACGAAATCCGGATGGCGAATGCGATCCGCGCGCTGACGATGGATGCGGTGGAGCGGGCGAAATCCGGGCATCCCGGCATGCCGATGGGCATGGCCGATGTGGCGGCGGTGCTCTTCAACCGCTTCGTCACGCTCGACCCGGCCGCGCCGAAATGGCCGGATCGCGACCGTTTCGTGCTGTCGGCGGGGCATGGCTCGATGCTGCTTTATGCGGTCAATCACCTCTTGGGCTATGCCGATATGGGGGTTGATCAGCTGAAATCCTTCCGTCAGCTCGGCGCGCGCACCGCGGGGCATCCCGAATATGGCCATGCCGATGGCGTCGAGGTCACCACCGGCCCGCTGGGGCAAGGGATTGCGACCGCGGTCGGCATGGCGCTGGCAGAGCGTATGAAGAACGCGCGCTATGGCGCTGAACTGGTTGATCATTTCACCTATGTGATGGCCGGTGACGGCTGCCTGATGGAGGGCATCAGCCACGAGGCCATCGACATGGCCGGGCATCTGCGGCTCGGGCGGCTCGTCGTCCTGTGGGACGACAACCGGATCACCATCGACGGCGCGACGAGCCTTGCGACCTCGATGGATCAGCTCGCGCGCTTTGCCGCCGCGGGCTGGCATATCGGCACCTGCGACGGCCACGACCCTGAGGCCATCGCCGCCGCCATCGACGCCGCCCGCCGCGACCCGCGGCCCAGCCTGATCGCCTGCCGCACGGTGATCGGTTGCGGCGCGCCGACGAAACAGGGCAGCCACGATGTTCATGGCGCGCCGCTGGGCGCGCCCGAGATCGCCGCCGCCCGTGCCCATCTCAACTGGACCGCGGAACCCTTTGAAATTCCCTCCGATATCGCCGCGGCTTGGGGCCGGGTCTCGGCG
>JACXUS010000488.1 GCA_014763785.1 Sphingomonadales bacterium
AAGGCGGGGGCGCGCCCCCGCCTTGGCTCTCGCACGGTCCCCCGCCCGCCGAGAACCGGGGTCGGGCGGATCAGAAGCGATGTGTCCAGCCGATCGCGGCGCTCAGCTGATCCATCTCCAGCTCGACCGTGCCGCCGCCCATCGAGGGCGGCAGGCTGCCTGTGACGGTGTTCTCGAAGACATAGCTCATCGAGAAGTCGATCCGGTCGTTGTCGCCGATCCGGCGCGAGCCGCCGACTGACACATGATCCTGCACGATGCCGGGCGCGAGGATGTTCAGGCTGACATCCTCGGGGCCGACCGGGTTCGTGGCATGGGCATAGCCCACGCGCCAGGTCATGTCGGGCGATTGCTGCCATTCGGCGCCCAGCCGCAGCACATTCACATCATCCCAGCCGAAACCCGCGCCGCCCGGCGCGCCCATCGGCCCGGCGTCGGTCGCATTGCCGACCGCGCCGACCGCGCTGTAGAAAATGCGCTGGTAATCGAGCATCAAGGTCACATCGGGGCGCGGGTGCCAGGCGAGGCCCGCGGTCACTGAGGCCGGGATATCGAAGGCGCCGCCATCCTCGAACAGGCTCGCATAATCATCGAATTTCGACATCTGGAACCGCGTCTGCCCGGACAGGCCCAGTTTGAGCTGTTCGGACAGCTTGTATTGCACGCCCGCCCGCAGGCCTGCGCCGGTCGAGGTGTCGAGCCCGGCCGCGGTCACCCCGAAGGCGCCAAGCCCGCGCGCCGAGAAGCCCTGCACCGCGAGCGTGGGCGAGATCCCCCACGACAGCGCGCCGTGGCTCTGCGCATAGGTGGCCGAGACGAAAAGCTGCGTCAGATCGACCCCTGCCTTGCCGCCGCAGAAGACGCCCGAGCCGCCGCCGAAGTAACCGCAGGCCGGGTTCGCCACATCCGGGTAGGAGGTGTTCATCCCGCCGTTCCCATAGACCGCGATATTGAGCACCGCGCCATTCGCCAGCGGGTGGTTATAGGCCATGTTCGGCACGATGAAGTAGTCGTGGCCGCTGGTCACCTCGCCGCCCGCGACGAAGCCGGTGCCGGTGCCGGTGAAGCCGCGGCTGGGCGAGAAGAGCTCGGCGCCGAGGCTGAATTCATGGCCCACCGCGGCGAGCGAGGCGGGGTTGATCGCGCCCGACATCGCATCCTGGCTGTAGGCCACGCCCGCGCCCGCGACGCCGCGCTGGGCGGTGCCATAGGCCAGCGCGAAATAGCCCTCGGTCGCATGGGCGGGAGTGGTGAGGGCGCCAAGCGCGAGGCACAGCGCCGCCGATCCCGCAAGGCGGGGTCTTTCGTTCGAAAACATGGGAAACTCCGTAACGGGAGGGGGAGGTGG
>JACXUS010000179.1 GCA_014763785.1 Sphingomonadales bacterium
AGGATGCGGGCGTAGCTCAGGGGTAGAGCATAACCTTGCCAAGGTTAGGGTCGTGAGTTCGAATCTCATCGCCCGCTCCAATCGAAAACGCCGCCCGCGGGGATGCCCCGGGCGGCGTTTTCGTATGGGTCCGCGCAGCAAAGCCGCGATGATGCTTGAGCCCGCGCCCCGCCCCGCCCTATAAGGCGCTGAGCAAAGAGGGAATAGCCATGCGCAAGGCGACGATCACCCGCAAGACCGCCGAGACCGCGATCACCGTCGAGATCGACCTCGACGGCACCGGGGCCTATGACAACCAGACCGGGGTCGGCTTCTTCGACCACATGCTGGACCAGCTGGCGCGGCATTCGCTGATCGACATCCGGGTCCGGGCCGAGGGGGACCTGCATATCGACGACCACCACACGGTCGAGGATACCGGCATTGCGCTGGGGCAGGCGCTGACGCAGGCCTTGGGCGACAAGCGCGGCATCCGCCGCTATGGCCATTTCGTGCTGGCGATGGATGATGCGCAGGTCGCTTGCGCGCTCGATCTCTCGGCGCGGCCATTTCTGGTGTGGAACTGCGATCTGCCGACGGCGAAGATCGGCACGTTTGACACCGAGCTGGTGCGCGAGTTCTTTCAGGCGCTGGCGACGCATGGCGGCATTACGCTGCATGTGGACCGGGTGCATGGGATCAACAGCCACCATATCGCCGAAGCCGCCTTCAAGGCCGTCGCGCGCGCGCTGCGCATGGCGGTCGAGCCCGATCCGCGGATGGCGGGGGTGCTGCCCTCGACCAAGGGGGCGCTCTAGATGCTGACGGCGCTGATCGACTATGACAGCGGCAACCTGCATTCCGCGCAGAAGGCCTTCGAGCGGATGACGCAGGAGGCCGGGCGCGGCACGATTGTCGTGACCTCCGAGCCCGATGTGGTGGCCAAGGCCGACAGGATCGTGCTGCCGGGCGATGGGGCTTTCCCGTCGTGCCGGCGCGCGCTTGGCGCCTTTGGAGGGCTCTTCGAGGCGATCGAAGAGGGCGTGCACCAGCAGGGCAAGCCGTTTCTGGGCATCTGCATCGGCATGCAGATGATGGCCTCGCGCGGGCTGGAGTTCGAACCGACCGAGGGCTTTGGCTGGATCACCGGTCAGGTCGAACCGATCCGCCCCGCCGATCCCGCGCTCAAGGTGCCGCATATGGGCTGGAACGATCTGGTGATCGACCGCGCCCATCCGGTGCTGGACGGCATCGCGACGGGCGATCACGCCTATTTCGTGCACAGTTTCCATTTCAAGGTGGAGCACCCCGACCACCTGCTGGCGCACGCCGATTACGCGGGGCCGATCACCGCGATCGTCGGGCGCGACAATATGGTCGGCACCCAGTTCCACCCGGAAAAATCACAGGCCACCGGCCTGCGGCTGATCGAGAATTTCCTCGCCTGGAAACCCTGATCTGGGGCTTTGCGCGGCGCGCGGGCCCCTTGGGCCCGCGCGCCGCGCAAAGCCGGGGGCGCCGCCCTTCAGGGCGGCGCCCCCGGCCCCCTTGGCCCGCCTCGGGGCTTATTTCACCCGGGTCCAGTCCTGCTTGGCACAGATCAGCCCGCCCGCGACACAGCCCGAGAGCTTCATCGCATCGCCGTTCAGCGCGATCTTGCCGACATAGATCTTGTCGTTCGAGGGCCGCCAGACCTTGCCCGCATAGGCCCCGCCGCCCTTCGCGGCCATGTCGATCACGATCGGCTTGCCCAGATTGGGCGATTTATACTCGCCGCCGTCCTTGAAGGTCTTGACGATCTTGCCGCAGAAATTCGACCCGCAGGGCGCAATCTGCACATGGGCATAGGAGCCGTCATCGGGCTGCGTGCGCCACATCCCCTCGATCGGATCGGCGCTCGCCGCACCTGCGGCCAGCGCCATGCCCAGCCCTGCGGCCAGCGCAAGAATAGTGGATTTCATCGGTTTCTCCTCCCGGTTTCCCTGCGCGTCATCGGACCACGCGTCCCGATTCCCGGCAAGGCTGACGTGACGTTGCGCCCTTGCCCGGCGGGGGCGCGCATGGCAAGAGGCGGCAAAGCCTGCCCGAGCCTCAGGAGAGCCCGATGATCCTCTATCCCGCGATCGACCTCAAGGATGGCCAATGTGTGCGCCTGCTGCATGGCGAGATGTCGAAGGCCACCGTCTTTGGCGACGATCCGGCGGCGCAGGCCGCGAAATTCGAGGCGTCGGGCTGCCAATGGGTGCATCTCGTGGACCTGAACGGCGCCTTTGCGGGCGCCCCCGTGAATGGCGCGGCGGTCGAGGCGATCCTCGCCCGCATCACCGTGCCCGCCCAGCTGGGCGGTGGCATCCGCGACATGGCGACGATCGAGCGCTGGCTGTCGAAGGGCCTCGCGCGGGTAATCCTTGGCACCGTGGCGGTCGAGAACCCGGATCTGGTGCGGCAGGCCGCGCGCGCCTTCCCGGGCCAGGTCGCGGTCGGGATCGACGCCCGCGGGGGCCGCGTCGCGACCAAGGGCTGGGCCGAGGAGACCGATGTGATGGTCACCGATCTGGCGAAGAGCTTCGAGGATGCGGGCGTCGCCGCGATCATCTACACCGACATTATGCGCGACGGCGCGATGACCGGCCCGAATATCGAGGCGACCGAGGCGCTGGCGCGCGCGGTCTCGATCCCGGTCATTGCCTCGGGCGGGGTTTCCTCGCTGCCCGATCTGATCGCGCTGCGCGATACCGGCGTCATCGCAGGCGCAATCTCGGGCCGCGCGATCTATGACGGCGCCCTCGATCTGACCGAGGCGCTGGCGGCCCTGGCGTAAGGGGGCTGCGCGCCCCCTCGGGCCTTCGGCCCTCACCCTGCGGGATATTTCGACACTGTTGAAGTCACCCCGCCCCTCCCCTCAACAGTGCCAAAATTTCCCGAGGGGGTGAGCCCCCTTGCGGGGCGAGGGGGGCGAGCAGCCCCCCTTTTCCTCAGCCATTGCGCAAAACTCCGGGTATTGGTAAAAGAACCTGACCACAGGAGGGACCATGCCCGTCATCACCAGCATTGCCGACCTCAAGGCCCTGCACCGCAAGCGCACGCCGAAGATGTTCTATGATTACGCGGAAAGCGGCTCCTATACCGAGCAAACCTTCCGCGAGAACACCACCGACTTCGCGGACATCCGGCTCAACCAACGCGTCGCGGTGGACATGACCGGGCGCACGACCGCCTCCACGATGCTGGGGCAGCCGGTCACCATGCCGGTGGCGCTGGCCCCGGTCGGCCTGACCGGCATGCAGCGCGCCGATGGCGAGATCAAGGCGGCGCGGGCGGCGGCGAAATTCGGGGTGCCCTATACCCTCTCAACCATGTCGATCTGCTCGATCGAGGATGTGGCGGCGCATTCGGACGCGCCCTTCTGGTTTCAGATCTACACCCTGACCGATGACGATTTCAACGCGCGCACGATCGCGCGGGCCAAGGCCGCGGGCTGTTCGGCGCTGGTGATCACGGTCGATCTGCAGCTTCTGGGCCAGCGCCACAAGGATCTGAAGAACGGCCTGACCGCGCCGCCGAAATTCACCCTGCCGGTGCTGCTGGATCTGGCGACGAAATGGCGCTGGGGGATCGAGATGCTTGGCACCAAGCGGCGCTTCTTCGGCAATATCGTGGGCCATGTTTCGGGCGTGTCGGACCCCTCGCGGCTGAGCTCGTGGACCGCGGAGAAATTCGATCAGGCGCTGAACTGGGACCGGATCCGGCGGCTGATGGACATGTGGGGCGGCAAGGTGATCCTGAAAGGCGTGCTGCATCCCGCCGATGCCGAGGCCGCCGCCGCCGCGGGTGCCGATGCGATCGTCGTGTCGAACCATGGCGGGCGGCAGCTTGACGGGGCGCTGAGCTCGATCCGGATGCTGCCCTCGATCGTGAGCGCGGTGGGCGAGCGCACCGAGGTCTGGCTCGACAGCGGCATCCGCTCGGGGCAGGACGTGCTCAAGGCGCTGGCCTTGGGCGCCAAGGGCGTCATGATCGGGCGCGCCTATATCCATGGCCTGGGCGCGATGGGCGAGGCGGGCGTCACGACCGCGCTCGAGGTGATCCGCAAGGAGCTCGACACCACGATGGCGCTGTGCGGCGAGCGCCGCGTGCAGGACCTGAACCGCGCCAACCTGCTGATCCCGAACGGATTTTTCGACACCTATTCCTGAGGGCGGGGCGGCTTACCTTTCGGCGCGGTTCGCCCTAAACTGCACAGCGACGGTGGGAGGGCACGATGGGAAAGAATGAAGCTGCGGCGGGCATTTTGTCCGACTATCTCAAGCTGACGGAGCCCGGCTATGCCCTTTTGTTCGAAGCGCCTTGGGGCGCTGGAAAAACTCATTTCATCAAGAGCCAAATGCGCATCGCAACCGATCGCTCGATGCGTTACGTCACGCTCAACGGGATCGACAGTGCTCAGGCCTTTCGCCGGGCATTGGTGGTCGACAACGGAGATTTCATCAAGATCATCGGCTCGGCTGAGAAACTGGCCAATGCCGCGGCGAAATCCGTGCGCCTGGGCGACATCGGCAGCCTGATCCGCGATGCGGTCGAGGATCGGATGATCGCGTCTCTTCCAGAAACCCTGGTCTTCGACGATCTGGAACGCTGCACCCTGCCCGTACCAGTGCTGATCGGCCTTCTGAACGATTTCGTCGAACATCGCGGCAAGCGTGTTATCCTGATTGCCCAGTCGGACAAGCATGCAGAGCCATCGGAATTCAACAGCCGCAAGGAGAAGCTTGTCGGCCGGACCGTCCACCTCGCTGCCGATGCCGAGGTGGCCCTGCCCCGGTTCATCGCACAGCTCAATGCGGGGCGCGGCAAGGACTGGCTCGGGCGGCATCAGCCGCTCGTGCTGGACGTCTTCCAAAAGGACGGACAGGAGAACCTGCGGCTGTTGCGCCACGGCTTGCAAGACTGCACACGCCTGCTTGATGTTCTCGAAGCCGATCTGTTCGCCGCGGATCATGCGATCGAACGGCTGATCAGGGTTTTCCTGGCCCTGACCCTACCCTTCGCCAGCGGCGAGATCACCGCCGAAGATTTGATGACGCGCAACGACTATCGGCTCGCGATCGGGCCCGACGAGGGCCAAAGGCCCCACCCGCTGTATGCGATTTACAAAAGGCACCAGAACCCAGATATCTTCGCCGGAGACGCGTCGGGCATCCTGCCACTCCATCTCGCAGTAACGCTCATCGGCGAAGGTTACGCTTCCCCCCCGGCGATCAACGTCGCGCTAAGGATGACCGGTCAGTTTCGGATCGAAGAGGAAAACCCGCTGTGGCGGCGGATGCTCTTCTGGACAGATAGCCCGCCGAGGCGCTCGATGGGCTGATCACAGAGGCAGAAACCTATCTTTTTGCGACCAGCCCGATCGAGCCCGGGCCCTATCTTCATATCGCCGACAGCATGCTGCGCATCGCGGCCCATGGCGGGCTCGGCGAAGACGAGGCCAGCTTTCGCGACAGGGTTATCACGCGGATCGAGCAGTTCGCCGCGACCGGCGGCATCCCCGAAGCGAGATACGGCAAACTCTTCGGCTGGGGCGAGCGTCCAAGCAGCTTTTCATTCGGGGGCCTCGGCTGCGAGCCTTCCGGCCATTTTCGCCAGATTCTGTCGTGCATGCGAGAGACGCAATTGAACCTGTTCACCGCCCGCCTGCCCGACATCGCCGCCGAGCTGTTGCGCCGCTTCCAGACCGACCGCAACGATTTTGCCAGCATGTTCGTGTTCCGCGCCGGCGAAGGTAGCTATGACAGCATCCCCTTGCTGCACCTGATCCCGCCCGCAGACTTCGCGGCGGCAATCCTCGACGGGGTTCGACTGGGCGAGCGCGAGCGGCTACGCGAAATCCTCAAACCTTTGTTCGAGCGCACCGGCCCCCACCCGGACTGGCCCCTTGAAAAAGCTTGGTGGCCAAGGGTCAAGGCCGCTTACCTTAATCAGGCCGCAGTATTGCCTCCCCTGCCCGGCGCTCAGGCGCGCAGCTTCGCAAGAATTTTCCCGGAGCATGACGACGAAAACGGCTAACCCTTGCCCCCTCACCTGTGTCCAAA
>JACXUS010000022.1 GCA_014763785.1 Sphingomonadales bacterium
GCCCATGTCGACACCTGGGTCTTCGATCTCGACAACACGCTTTACCCCCCCGAAATGGCGCTGTTCGATCAGATCGAGCGGCGGATGACCGATTACGTCATGCGCGCGCTGGGGGTTGACCGCCCCGAGGCCGACCGGCTGCGCCACCATTACTGGCAGCTCTATGGCACGACGCTGGCCGGGCTGATGCATGAGCACGATCTGGACCCGGAGCCCTATCTGATTGATGTGCATGACATTTCCTTTGCGCACATGCGGCCCGATCCGGCGCTGGCCGCGGCAATCTCCGATCTGCCGGGACGCAAGATCGTCTTCACCAATGGCTCAGCCCCCTATGCCGAGAAGGTGCTGGCCGCGCGCGGGCTGACCGGGCTGTTTGCCGCGATCTATGGTGTTGAGCACGCCGACTATCACCCGAAGCCCCAGCCCGAGGCCTTCGCCCGGGTCTTCGGCCGGGACGGGCTCGAGCCGAGCCGCGCGGCGATGTTCGAGGACGATCCGCGCAACCTTGCCGTGCCGCATCGGCTGGGCATGCGCACGGTCCATGTGGCCCCCGAACGCGCGCCCGGCGCCCATATCGAGCACCACACCGCCGACCTGCCCCGCTTCCTGCGCGCCACCCGGCACCGCTGAGGCGCCCACGGACCCGCCCAAGGACCCGCGCAAACACACGCCAAGCCGCTGAAATCCTTAACTGCGACATTATATCGCGGTTCCCTCCGCGCGCGCGTCAGTCTATCTGAGCCCCATCGTCAGGGAGACGATTCACGGGAGACTGCACATGACCATCGCCGATTTCGGCGCCGAGACCGGCGCTGCGCACAGCCATCATCCGATCGAACTCACCCAGAACCAGATCAAGGTCTCGACCATGATCCTTGTTCTGCTGCTGATCGTCGTCATCGCCGGCGCGCTGATGGTGTTCAAGGGGATCCTCGGCGGGCTGATCCTGTCGGCGGTGATCGCGACCTGGGTGATCCTTGCCTTCCTCGTGGTGATGACCGCGGGCGGCTGAGGCCCGACATCCCTGAAGCACCGCCTGACAGGTCCGGACCGCAAGGCCCGGGCCCTGTCCTGCGACAGAATGCGTTATGGCCTGCGCCTGTCCGCCGGGGCAGTAAACATGCACCCAATAGTCATGTTCACCCGGAGGCCCCCCATGACCGAGACCCATCCCGCCACCGCCCATCCCGTCCCCGAAGGCAGCGCGCTGGCCTTCTATCTCATCGCCGCAGTGGTCGTTCTGGGCACCGCGCTTGGCATCCTGACCATGGGGCTCAGCGGGATGATCCTGTGGATGGTCGGGCTGACCTTCGTGATCCTTCTCGGGCTGGTCGTCGTCCCCTTCCGCTGAGGCGCGAAGGATCGCCGCAGGGGACGCGAAGCGATTGCACCGCGCGCCGCCCGGGTCCATGGTGCGCCAAACAGGAGGTGTCCGATGCCCGCGACTGCGACGATTTCCACCGATATCCTGATCTCCGGCGGCGGGGTCGCGGGGCTCACGGCCGCCGCGGCCTTCGGTGCCGCGGGGTTCACCACGATCTGCGTCGATCCGGCGCCCCCGGTCACCGCCGAGGCCGAACCCGGCGCCGATCTGCGCACGACGGCGTTCCTGCATCCTTCGCGCGGGGTGCTCGAGGCCTCGGGCCTCTGGGATCGCCTCGCGCCTTTTGCCGCGCCGCTGCAAATCATGCGGATCATCGACGCGGGCGGCGCCGAGCCGGTCGCCCGGCTGACCCGCGATTTCAACGCCGCGGAAATCTCGGACGAACCCTTTGGCTGGAACCTGCCGAACTGGCTCTTGCGGCGCGAGATGGTCGCCCGGCTGACCGAACTGCCGCTGGTCGACTTCCGCCCGGGCGTCGCCACCGTCGGCCTGATCACCCGCGAAAGCGGCGCCGAGGTGCGGCTGTCGGATGGCACGAGGGTCACCGCGCGGCTGGTGGTGGCCGCCGACGGGCGCCAGTCCTTCATCCGCGAGGCGGCCGGAATTGACGTGAAAACAATCCGTTACGGCCAGAAGGCGCTGGCCTTCGCGGTCACCCATCCGATCCCGCATGACAATATCTCGACCGAGATCCACCGCTCGGGCGGGCCCTTCACGCTGGTGCCGCTGCCCGACCGCGACGGGCAGCCCTCCTCGGCGGTCGTCTGGCTCGAACGCGGCCCCGAGGCCGAGCGCCTCGCCGCCCTGCCGGTGCCCGACTTCGAGGCAGCGATGTTCGAACGCTCGACCGGGCTTCTCGGGCCGCTCAAGCTGGTGACCGGGCGCTCGGTCTGGCCGATGATCACCCAGATCGCCAGCCGCTTCAGCGCGCAACGCGTGGCGCTGATCGCCGAGGCCGCGCATGTGATCCCGCCGATCGGCGCGCAGGGGCTGAACATGAGCCTCGCCGATCTGACCTGCCTGCTGCGGCTTTGTGAGAAAGACCCCGCCCATATCGGCGAGGCGGCGATGCTCGAGGCCTATCACCGCCGCCGCTGGCCCGAGGTCAAGGCGCGCGAGATCGGCATCGACCTGCTCAATCGCGCCTCGATGATGGCGCCGCGGCCGCTGCGCGATCTGCGCGCGGGCGCACTGGGCGCGCTCTATTCGCTGGGGCCTGTGCGCAAGACGCTGATGCGCGCCGGATTGGGTGTGCGCTGAGCCCCAAGCGCCGGGGGCCCTGCCCCCGGACCCCCGGGATATTTAAGGCAAGATGAAAAGCACCCCCGTTTGGTCTTTCATCTTGCCCTAAATATCCCGGGGTGAGGCGCGGCCGCGCCGAGGGGCAGAGCCCCTAAACGCTCACCACCTGGCGCAGCGCCTCTCGGGTGAGCGTCTCTTTGGTTCCCTCCATCGCCACCGCGCCGCGCTTTAGGACATAGAAGCGGTCGCCGAGGTCATGGGCGAAGTCGAAATATTGCTCGACAAGGATGATCGCCATATCGCCCTTTTCGCGCAGGTAAGCGATGACGCGGCCGATCTGCTGGATGATGTTGGGCTGAATCCCCTCGGTCGGTTCGTCGAGCAGCAGGAGTTTGGGCTTCATCAGCATCGCCCGCGCGATGGCCAGTTGCTGTTGCTGCCCCCCCGACAGATCGCCGCCGCGGCGGTGCAGAAACTCTTTCAGGATCGGAAACAGTTCATAGATCTCATCTGGGATGAAATGCTCCGATTTCGGCAGGGTCGCGAAGGCGGTTTCCATGTTCTCGCGCACGGTGAGCAGCGGGAAGATCATCCGCCCCTGTGGCACATAGCCCAAGCCCCGCCGCGCCATGCCCTGCGGTGGCACGCGCGGCACGCTCTCGCCATCGAGCATCAGATCGCCCCCCGAGCGTTGATGCGTGCCCGAGATCGCCTTCAGAAGCGAGGTCTTGCCCACGCCATTGGTGCCCATGATGCAGGTCACCTCGCCCGCGCGGGCCTCCATGTCGATGCCATGGAGGATCTGCGAGCCGCCATAATGCAGCGTAAGACCTTTTGTTTGCAGCATTTTCTAGCGCCCCAGATAGACTTCGATGACTTGGCGGTTCGAGGTGACATGATCGAGCGAGCCCTCGGCCAGCACCGAGCCCTCGTGAAGGACGGTCACCCGGCAGTCGAGCCGCCGCACGAAGTCCATATCGTGTTCGACCACCACCACCGCGTGGCTTTTGGCAAGTTCGACCAAAAGCGCGGTGGTCTGCTCGCGCTCCGCCAAGGTCATGCCGGCGGCGGGTTCATCGACCAGCAGAAGCCGTGGCTCCTGCGCGAGCAGCATGCCGATTTCCAGCCATTGTTTCTGACCATGCGACAATTCCCCGGATTTCCGGTCGAGCTGATCGCCAAGACCGACCTCGCGCGCCAAGGCCTCGACGCGGAAATGATGGGCCCGCGTCGGCCGCCAGAAGAGCACCTTCCACGGGCTGCGCGCGGCCTTCAGCGCCATCATCAGGTTCTCGGCGACCGATTGATCCTCGAAGACGGTCGGGCGCTGGAACTTGCGGCCGATGCCCGCCCGGGCGATCTGCGCCTCGTTCAGTTTCAACAGATTGACCGATTTCTCGCCCCAAAGGACGCGGCCCTCGTCGGGGCGGGTCTTGCCGGTGACGATATCCATGAAGGTGGTCTTGCCCGCGCCATTCGGGCCGATGATCGCGCGCAGCTCTGCCGGGCCGATCGAGAAGCTGAGGTTGTTGATCGCGCGGAACCCGTCGAAGGTGACGGAGATGCCCGAGACTTCCAGCAGGCTCATTCCAGCGCCTCCTTTTCCTGCAGCGATCCGTCACCCGGGCCAAGCGGCGCGCCGCCGCGCCGGGGCGGGCGCAGGCCCTGCAGCCAGTCGGCGATCCCGGCGATGCCCTTGGGCGCGAACAGCGTCACCAGAACGAAGCTGAGCCCTAGCAGCACCGACCACCAATCGACCCATTTGATCGTGTAAAAGCCCAGCGGCAGATCGGGCGCCCGCCCGCCGGTGAACCATGTGGACACAAGCGACACGAAGGCCGCGCCGATCACCGCGCCGTAAAGCCTGCCCCGCCCGCCGATTGCGACCCAGACCGCCAGATAGATCGAGGCGATCGGCGCGATCTCGGCGGGGTTGATGATGCCCGCCTGCGGGTAATAGAGCGCGCCCGCGATGGCGGCGATGATCGCGGTCAGGGTGAAGACAAAGAGCTTATAGTTTTCAACGGAATAGCCGAGGAACCTGACGCGCGCCTCATCGTCGCGGATGCCGCGGATGACCGAGCCGAACTTGCCGGATACCACGAAATGCGCCAGCAGATAGCCCAGTCCCAGCGCCAGCGCCGAGGCCCAGAGGAACCAGACCGAGAGCGCATCTTGCCCCACCCCGTCAAGGCCGGGGATGTTTTGCAGCCCCGAGAGCCCGTTATTGCCGCGTAGGCCGCTGTCATTCTGGAAGAGATAGAGCGACAGCGCCAGCGTCATCGCCTGCGTCAGGATCGACAGGTAAACGCCGGTCACCCGCGATTTGAACGCGAACCAGCCGAAGACGAAGGCCAGCACCCCGGGCACCAGCACCACCAGCGCCAGTTGCGCGGGCAGCGATCCGGCGAAGGCCCAGACCGCGGGCAGCTCGGAGGTGCCGACCACGCCGAAGATCTGCGTGGCGATGGCGTCCTGCAATTCCTGAGGGGTCATCGGCAGCGCGCCCGCGGCCGAGGAGACCACGATCTCGCGCGTGCGGGCATACATCAGCCACATGCCGACCATATAGCCGCCAAGCCCGAAGAAGGCGAAATGGCCAAGGCTGAGGATGCCGGTATAGCCCCAGATCAGGTCCATCGCGATGGCGATCAGGCACAGCGTCAGCGTCTTGCCGAGTGTCTTGACCATCGAGGTCGAGACGAGGCCCGCGCCGTAAGCCTCGGACATCAGGGTCACGGCGAGGGTGAAGATCGCAAGCACCAGAAGGAAGCTCAGGACCGAGGGGTTCTTGGCGAGGAATCCGGGCTTCATGCGCATCTCCTGAGGCAGGCGCCGGGGGTTTCGCCCCCCCGGACCCCCGCGGGATATTTCGGGCAAGATGAACAGCAAAGAGCGTGTCGCATGGTCAATCCCCCGCCGCCCGGCCCTTGAGCGCGATGATCCCGCGCGGCCGGAACTGAATGAAGAAGATGATGAAGAGGATCATGTAGGTCTGGGCGGCGAGCGTGTTCGAGGGGTTCAGCCATTCGATGCCCTTTTGCAGCGAGCCGATCAGCGTGGCGCCCGCGAGCGTCCCCCAGATATTGCCGACGCCGCCCACGACGACGGTCATGAAGCTCTGCACGATGTGATCCGAGCCCAGTTCCGAGGTGACCTTGGCAAAAAGCCCGATGGCCACCCCCGCGATGCCCGCGATGCCGGAGCCAAGGCCGAAGGTCAGCATGTTGATGCGGTCGGGGTTGATCCCCATCGAGGCCGCCATCGAGGGGTTTTGCGTCACCGCGCGGACCTCGAGGCCAAGGCGCGTGCGGGTCATGATCCACAGGAAGATCCCGAGGAAGATCAGCGCCAGCACGAAGATCGCGATCCGGATATAGCTGATCGACACCACATCGTTCAGCATCAGCGCGCCGTCGAGCCAGCCGGGCGAGGTCAGCGGCCGCGCCTGCGTGCCAAAGACGTTCTTGAAGATCTGTTGCAGCGCGATGGAGATCCCGAAGGTGGCCAGCAGCGTTTCCAGCGGGCGTTTGTAGAGGTGGCGGATCACCAGCCGCTCCATCGCGACACCGGCGCCGAAGGTCACCGCGAAGGCCAGCGGCAGCGCGACAAGGATCGAGATCGTGTAGTCGCTGATCCAGGTTTGCACCACATAGCCGGTATAGGCGCCCATGGTGATGAACTCGCCATGCGCCATGTTGATCACCCGCATGACGCCGAAGGTGATCGCAAGGCCGATGGCGGCGAGGAAATAAATCGAGCCGAGCGAGAGCGCATCGAGCGCGAGGTCCGCGACCTGCATCGCGCCGACCGTGGTCTCGATCCCGTGCAGTGCGGCGCGGGCGGCATCGGTCACCGCGGCATCGGGCTCGGCATAGAGATCGGCATATCGATGCGCGACGACGGCGGCGGCGACCTCGTCATCGGTGGCGGCAGGCGGCACGAGCCCTGCGGTTTCTAGCGCGGCATAGGCGGCATCGCGGCGCGCGGGATCGTCGAGCTCGGCGACCGGAATGCCGCCAACCTTGCCCTCGACGATATGGGCCTCAAGCGCCGCGCGCAGCGCTGCGCGGGTCAGCCGGGCGGGCGCCATATCCTGCGCGACGAGCAGGGCATAGGCGGCCTCGGCGTCGAAATCGCCGCGACCGGGGGTCAGCTCGGCCGCGATATTGCCCTCGGGCGCACCGGCAAAGGCGCGGCGGGTGGTGGCCAGAAGCGGGTTGAGCGCGCCGCGCAGATCAAGCCCCAGATCGGAGCCGAACCCTTCGATTGCGGCGATCCGGCGGGCGGGATCGCTGCCATGGCGGATGGTCAGCAGCCCTTCGAGGCGCTCTTTCGCGGCGCGGATCGCCGCGTCGGGCTCGGTCTCGATGGCGGCGCGCAGGGGCGCGATATGCTCGGGCCCGCCATTGCGCGCGAGCGCGTCGAGCGCGGCGCGGCGCTTCGCCGGATCGGGGTCATTGAGCTGGAATTCCACCAGCGCCGAGGCGATTAGCCCGCGCACGCCGGAATTCGGCTTCAGCTCCGTGATTTCGGATTTCGGTGCCGTGCCAAGGGCTTGGCCGGTCGCAGGATCGCTCAGCGCATAGCCTTCGGGGGCGGGGGCGAGCAGCACGAAGCGGCCATCGGCGCGCTGGCCCACGCGGCGGTCGGCCCAGGCTTCGAGGAATTCGGGCGCCCCGGGGCCCGCCGCCCCAATCGCGGCAATCACCGGGCCGATGGTCTGGCGCGAGGGCTTGGCAATGGCCGCAGCATTCTCGGCCAGCACCGCGGCGAGGCCAGAAGTCGGGCGAGAAATCGGGGCCGTGGGGGTCGTGGTCTGCGTGGGGGCCGGGGCCTGCTGCGCGGCCACCGGAAGGGCGGGCAGCGCAAGGATCATCCCCGCAGCCAGCGCCAGAAACAGTCTGCGCATATCCTGTCCGATCTTGGGAAGGCGGGCCGTCGGCTGGGGACGGCCCGGAAGAGGAAGGGGGCGCGCCCCCTTCCCCGCTGTCAGGAGATCAGATCAATAGTTCGACTTGAGCTGAACGCAGGTCTTGGTCTCGGTGTTGTACATGCCGCAGTTCAGGTCTTTCCAATCCGACTCGAGCACCGCCGATTCCGGCAGATAATCGGTCCAGGCATCGCCCGCGACCGGCTCGGTCTGGCTGATGATGTCGAACTGACCGTCGGCCTTGATCTCGCCGATCAGCACCGGCTTGGTCAGGTGGTGGTTCGGCAGCATCGTCGCGGTGGTGCCGGTCAGGTTCGGGAATTCCTGCCCGATCATCGCATCGGCCACCGGATCGGTGTCGGTGGTGCCCGCCGCGGTCACCGCATTCACCCACATGTTGAAGCCGATATAGGTGGCCTCCATCGGGTCGTTGGTCACGCGCTCTTCGCCCATCTTCGCCTTCCAGGCGGTGATGAATTCCTCATTCGCGGGGCTCTCGGCGCTCTGGAAATAGTTCCATGCGGCCAGATGGCCGACAAGGTTGGTGGTATCCAGACCCGACAGCTCTTCCTCGCCGACCGAGAAGGCCACGACCGGGATGTCCTCGGCCGAGATGCCGGCGGCGGCCAGTTCCTTGTAGAAGCCGATGTTGGCGTCGCCGTTGATCGTCGAGATCACGCCGACCTTCTTGCCATCGGCGCCCAGCGCCTTGACGTCGGCCACGATCTTCGACCAGTCCGAATGGCCGAAGGGCGTGTAGTTGACGAAGATATCCTCGGCCGCGATGCTCTTGCCCTTGAGATAGGCTTCCAGAATGTTGTTCGTGGTGCGCGGATAGACATAGTCGGTGCCGAGCAGGGCGAATTTCTCGACGCCAAGTTCCTCGAGGAAGTAATCCACCGCCGGGATCGCCTGCTGGTTCGGCGCGGCGCCGGTGTAGAAGACGTTCTTGGACGATTCCTCGCCCTCATATTGCACCGGATAGAACAGCAGGCCGTTCAGCTCTTCGATCACCGGCAGCACCGATTTGCGGCTGACCGAGGTCCAGCAGCCGAAGATCACATCGACATCGTTCACGGTGATCAGCTCACGCGCCTTTTCGGCAAACAGCGGCCAGTCCGAGGCCGGATCGACCACGACCGCCTCAAGCTGCTTGCCCAGCACGCCGCCCTTCTTGTTCTGCTCTTCGATCAGCATCAGGACCGTGTCCTTCAGCGTGGTCTCCGAAATCGCCATCGTCCCGGTCAACGAGTGCAACACGCCGACCTTGATCGTGTCGCCCTCGGCCAGCGCACCGCCCGCAGTGAACAGCGTGGCCATTGCAGCCCCGAGCAGATATTTGCGAAGTCCCGTCATTCTTATCCCCTGTCATGGCCCTGCAGCTTCGGAAGGCTTCCGGCGCGGGCGTGTTTCGTGCGGGCCCCCGATGGGTATCGGAACGCCCGCCCAGAGAGGTCATCGCGAAGCCCGCCTGACGGCAAGGCCGCTGCGGCGCAGCGCCGGAATGACGTAGGGCCAGAGGGCCAGAATGCACATATTTTAGACATTTCGCGTCATTTGGGTCAAAATTTAATCGCCAAAATGGTCAGAATGACGCGAATCTTGCGCAATCAGTCGGATTTGGCCACCAGTTCCAAGCCGCCTTCGCGCTGCAGAAAGGCGACGACCTCGGCGATGCCATACCCTTGCCGCAGCTGCGTCAGAACATAGGGACGCGGGCCGCGGGCGGTCTGCGTGTCGCGTTCCAGCAGCCCCAGATCGACGCCAACATAGGGCGCCAGATCGGTCTTGTTGACCACCAGCAGGTCCGAGCGCGTAACCCCCGGCCCCCGCTTGCGCGGAATATCCTGCCCCGCCGCCGTGTCGATCACATAGATCGTCAGATCGGCCAGCTCGGGGCTGAAGGTCGCGGCCAGATTGTCGCCGCCCGATTCGATCAGCACCAGATCGAGGTCGGGGAAGGCCCGGTTCAGATCGGCAATGGCCGCCAGATTTATCGAGGCATCCTCGCGGATCGCGGTATGCGGGCAGCCGCCGGTTTCCACCCCGCGGATGCGCTCGGCGGGCAGGACCTGCGCGCGCATCAAGGCCTCGGCATCCTCGCGGGTGTAGATGTCATTGGTGACCACCGCCATCGAGCAGCGCGCCGCCAGCGCCCGGCACAGCCCCTCGGTCAGGGTGGTCTTGCCCACGCCCACCGGGCCGCCGATGCCCACGCGCAGGGGTCCATTAGCCATCGTCTTCCTCCTCGAACACTTCAAGAGCGACGTTCAACCCATTGATCGCGTCCGGAAATCCGCCATAGAGCGCCATCTGCCAGATGACCTCGCCGATCTCTTCGCGGCTCAGGCCTGCCTTGCGTCCGCCCGCGATATTGATCTTGAGCTGCGGCCGGGTCTGCCCGCCCAGCGCGGTCAGCGCCGCGATCGTGGCAAGGTAGCGGTCGCGCAGCGGCAGGCCCGGACGGGCGTATTGCTGGCCATAGGAAAAATCCACGACCGAGCGTGCCAGCCCCGGCACGATCGCGCCATAGCGGGCCTCCAGCGCGGCCTCCATCCCGGGATTGAGCTGCTCCGACAAAGCCTTGCCGCGGGTGTAACTGTCACTCATGTCTTGAATATCCTTACATCAAGTCCTTCATGCGCCATGGCCTGCATATCGGCACGAAAGGCCGTTTGGGCAAGCTCGGCGCGTGTTGCGCCGGCCGCACGGGCGGCCAGCCGGGTGATCAGCGGGTGCAGCCCGGCCAGAACCCTTTGCCCCGCCGATTGTCCCAAAGGGATAAATCTGACCCCCGCGGACACCAGGTTTGCCGCGAAAGAATGTTGGAAAAGTGCAAGCACCTGATCCGGCGGCAAGCCCAAATCGCGCGCCGCGGCCGCCACGGCGAGCGGCAGCGGCAGCGCCTCGACGGCCGCTCCGGTCATCTCGGCGCGGGCGCGGGCAAAGGCGGCGCCCTGCTCTTCGGTCTCGCGCAGCCGCTCGGCGCTACTGGCCAGCGCGCGGGCCAGATCGGCCAGTTCGGCCAGATCCTCGCCGCGCAGCGCACAGGCCATCAGCACCGCATCGTTCCACCCCGCCCCATGCGCGAGGATATCGGCAAGCCAGTCGGCCAGCGCCGCCTCGGACCGGATCTCGCCCGTCGCAATCGCCTGCTCCAGCCCGTGGCTATAGGCGAAAGCCCCGGTCGGAAAGGCGGGCGAGAGCCATTGCACAAGGCTGAGCAGCGCCGCGGTCTCAGGGGTGGACATGAAAGGTCCCGGGCCCGTGGGAGTGGCCGTGCGAATGCCCGTGTGAATGCCCATGCGCTGGACCGTGGTCATGGCCCATCGTGCGCCCCATCCCATAGGCGCCGCCCTCGGGCTGGAACGGCTCGACCGCGGCCACGACCTGCGCGCCAAGGCCCCGAAGCATCGCCTCGAGGACATGATCGGCGCGGATCACCAGCCGCGAGGGCTCGATCTGACAGGGCGTGTGCCGGTTGCCGATGTGCCAGGCAAGCCGAGCCAGATCGCCCTTGATCACCAGAACCGGCTCCAGCGCCGGGCGCACCTCGACGACGCGGCCATCGGCCAGCACGAAGGCCTCGCCGCCGGTCAGATTGGTGACCTCGGGCAGATCGACCAGCATCCCCGCCCCCCCGGCCGTCACCAACCGCTTGCGCCGCAGGAACCGGCCTTCGTAATCCAGCGCGACATGATCGGTCGCCCCGCTCCAGCTGCCCTTCGGCGCGACACGGATGGCATTGGGAAGATCGGTCATCGGAGCCCCTTGGATATTAGTGATTCTTTAAGGTTACAGCGCGAGAGTGGGCCAGAACAGACCCAGAACGGGAGGCAATCGTGATGCTGACGAGCCCGGCCGATGAACTGGCCGATATCCGCGCCGAAATCCAGCGCCTGAAACGGCGCGAGGCGGAATTGCGCGCCGCCTATCTGACCCGCGCCGACATGCCGACGGTCGGCCGCTGGTTCAAGGTCGAACTGGTCACCCAGCGCGCCCGCATCTTCGATCCGCGGCTGCTGCCCGATGCGATCCGCCATGACCCGGCCTATTGCCGGGAGAAGGTGACGCGGGTGCTGAAATCCTCGCGCCGTGGGCAGCGTCCGGCGCTGCCCGAGCTGGCGCCGGTCTATCAGGCCGACCCCGTTGCCGCGGCGATGCGCGCCCCCGCGCCGCGGACGCGCTTTCTGGGATCGCTGGCCGCGCATTGAGCCCTCAGAACAGGAAGTAGCGCTGCGCCAGTGGCAAGCGCTCCGCCGGTTCGCAGGTCAGCAACTCGCCATCGGCGCGCACCTCGTAGGTTTCGGGGTGCACCTCGATCTTGGGCGTTGCGGCATTCAGCTTCATGTCGGCCTTGCCGATGCCGCGGGTGCCCTTGACCGCCAGCACCTGCTTTTCAAGGCCGAGCTTGCCCGCCACCCCGTCGGCCAAAGCGGCCTCGGATACGAAGGTCGCCGAGATCGCCGGCAGGGCGAGGCCATAGGCGCCGAACATGTTGCGGGTGTAGAAGGGTTGCGCCGGGATCGAGCCGTTCGGATCGCCCATCTGCGCGCTGATGATCATGCCGCCCATCAGCACCATCTCGGGCTTGGCGCCAAAGAAGGCCGGATGCCACAGCACCAGATCGGCGCGTTTGCCGACCTCGATACTGCCGATATGCGCCGACAGGCCATGCGCGATGGCCGGGTTGATCGTATATTTCGCCACATAGCGGCGCACGCGCATATTGTCGTTGGCGCCGGTTTCCTCGGGCAGGCGGCCGCGCTGTTTCTTCATCTTGTCGGCGGTCTGCCAGCAGCGGATGATCACCTCGCCCACCCGGCCCATCGCCTGACTGTCCGAGCTGATGATCGACATCGCCCCCATGTCATGCAGGATATCTTCGGCCGCGATCGTCTCCTTGCGGATCCGGCTTTCGGCGAAGGCCACATCCTCGGGCACCTTGTTGTCGAGGTGGTGGCAGACCATCAGCATGTCGAGATGCTCCTCGACCGTGTTGCGCGTATAGGGCCGCGTCGGGTTGGTCGAGGAGGGGATCACATTCGGCGCCGAAACCACGCGCAGGATATCGGGTGCGTGCCCGCCACCCGCGCCTTCGGTGTGGAAGGCATGGATCGTGCGGCCCTTGATCGCGGCAAGGGTGTTTTCCACAAACCCGCTTTCGTTCAGCGTATCGGTGTGGATCATCACCTGCACATCCATCGCATCCGCCACCGACAGACAGCAATCGATCGCGGCCGGGGTCGTGCCCCAATCTTCGTGCAATTTCAAAGAACTGGCGCCCGCGAGCACCATCTCCTCAAGCCCCGCGGGCAGGCTGGCATTGCCCTTGCCCGCCAGCGCGAGGTTCATCGGCAGCCCCTCAAAGGCCTGCAGCATCCGCGCGATATGCCACGGCCCCGGCGTGCAGGTGGTGGCCAGCGTGCCATGCGCGGGCCCGGTGCCGCCGCCCAGCATGCAGGTCACGCCAGAGGCCAGCGCATCCTCGATCTGCTGCGGACAGATGAAGTGGATATGCGCATCCATCCCGCCCGCGGTCAGGATCTTGCCCTCGCCCGCGATGATTTCCGTGCCGGGCCCGATGATCAGCGTGACGCCCGGCTGGGTGTCGGGGTTGCCCGCCTTGCCGATCCCCGCGATCCGGCCATCGCGCAAGCCCACATCGGCCTTGTAGATGCCGGTGTAATCCACGATCAGCGCATTGGTGATGACCGTGTCCATCGCCCCCGCGGCGCGGGTCGCCTGGCTTTGGCCCATGCCATCGCGGATCACCTTGCCGCCGCCGAATTTCACCTCTTCGCCATAGGTGGTCAGGTCGCGCTCGACCTCGATGATCAGATCGGTATCGGCCAGCCGGACCTTGTCGCCGGTCGTGGGCCCGAACATGTCGGCATAGGTCGCGCGGGAAATCTTCGTGGGCATTACAGATCCCCCATCACGTGCTGGTTGAAACCGAAGACCCGACGCGCGCCGCCGAAGGGCACCAACCGCACCTCGCGCGTCTGGCCGGGCTCGAAGCGCACCGCGGTGCCTGCGGCAATGTCGAGGCGATAGCCCCGCGCCGCGGCCCGGTCGAAGGCCAGGCCCGGATTGGTCTCGGCAAAATGGTAATGGCTGCCCACCTGCACCGGACGGTCGCCGGTATTGGCGACCATCAGGGTGATAGCAACCGCCCCCGCGTTCAGGGTGATATCGCCTTCAGCTGGAAAAACTTCTCCGGGAATCATGGGGTTACCTCAGCGGATCGGGTGATGGACGGT
This sequence comes from Sphingomonadales bacterium, assembly GCA_014763785.1. Classification (GTDB taxonomy): domain Bacteria; phylum Pseudomonadota; class Alphaproteobacteria; order Rhodobacterales; family Rhodobacteraceae; genus Rhodobacter. Next base: position 13,826 of record JACXUS010000022.1, read on the forward strand.
GACCAGCTTGGTGCCGTCGGGAAAGGTGGCCTCGACCTGGATCGAATGGATCATCTCGGGGATGCCCTCCATGCACTGATCGCGGGTGATGACGCCTGCGCCCGCCTCCATCAGATCGGCGACCGAGCGGCCGTCGCGCGCGCCCTCGACCACGAAATCGCTGATGATCGCGATCGCCTCGGGGTGGTTGAGCTTCACGCCGCGCGCCAGCCGGTTGCGCGCCACCATGGCGGCAAGGCTGATCAACAGTTTTTCCTTCTCCCGCGGGGTCAGGTTCATCGGGTCCCTCTCACAATTGCCAGACGCGCGGCGGGGCGGCACCCCGGCGCAAGGCGCCCATCAGTTTCACGATCTGTTTGCGCAGCGGCCAGCCGTCAGGGGCCAGCATCCGCACCACGCAGAGCCCGTCGAGCGCCGAGGCCGCAGCCTCGATCCCCGGTTCATCCAAGACCGCGCGGGCAGACTGAACCGCATCCGCAGCCCCCGGCGCGGCCAGAACCAGCGTCGCGAAGGCCCGCGCGGGGCCCAGCAGCGCCGACCGCGCGCCCTTGGCCAGAATGTTGGAATTGAGCAAGAACAGCTCCAGAAAGATCGGCTTTCCGCCCCTCTCGATCCGCCGATTGTCGGAAAAGTGCAAGTCTCGCAGCGTCTCGCCCATCGCCGCACGGCCCAGAACCACCGCCTCCAGCATCAGGCAACCGGCATCGGGCGCCAGCGTGATGCTGGTCTCTCGGGTCAGATCGGCGCGGTCGAACAGGATCGTTTCCTGCGGCAGCCAGTCGAGCCAGCCGCCCGGCCCCACCTGATGCGCAACGCGCACCTGCGCGGTCCCCTGATCGGCGCGATAGGCGCGCTCGGCCGCCTGCGTCGTCGCCACAACCCGCGCCCCGCCCGCCAGATCCAGCGCATAGCCAAGCCGGTCGCCCGAGGTCAGCCCGCCCGAGGTGTTGAGAAACACCACCTCTGGTGTGCCCCGCACATGCGGCAAGAGCGCCTTGGCCGAGCCCTGCTGATAGAGCCGCACCAGCCGCGCGCCATCGAAGGCCACGGAGGCTTCGCCCTGGCTGCGCTGCATTCCCGGCTGTCGTGTCGCGTCGAACATCGGCCCTCCTGCGGCGATCCAACCGCGATGCGGCGCCCGCGTCCAGCAAAGACGCCACGGCAGCGCCCCCGGAAACGGCATCTGCCCAATATTTCAGCAGTCTAGCCGATGGGTCCCGGCCGCCGCTCGTCCGAAAGGAGCACATTGGCCTCGACCTGACCCACCCCCGGCAGGGTCATGATCCGCCGCCGCAAGACCCGCTCGAAATCGGCAATGTCGCGGGCGCGCACCTTGAGGCGATAGTCGAACAGGCCCAGCACGTGCTGGACCACCTGCACCTCGGGGATGGCGGTGGCGGCGCGCTCGAAATCCTCCAGACTGACGCGGCCCTTGGTCGCGAGCTTGATCCCCAGAAAGACGGTGACGCCGAACCCCAGCGCCTGCGCGTCGATCTCCAGCCGCCGCCCGGCGATGACGCCGCCCTCTTCCAGACGGCGAATCCGGCGCCAGCAGGCCGGTTGCGACAGCCCCAGCGCCCGCCCGAGCGCGCCCGCGCTTTGCCCCGCATCGGCCTCGAGCGCGCGCAGGATCGCCCGGTCCAGATCATCGAGCGCGATCACAGCGGCAGCTCCGCACTGTCCTTGATCGTCGAAATCAGCATCAGCGCCTCGGTATCGGCGATATGCGGCAGGGTCAGGATGCGGGTCCGGTACACCTCCTGATAATGCGGCATGTCGCGGGCGATAACGTTCAGCCGCACATCGGTCTGGCCAAGGAATGTCTGGATTTCAAGCACTTCCGGCACCTTGCGGGCCGCAGCGAGGAATTCGTCGAAGGCCCGCGGATGGGTCTTATCAAGGGTGAATCGCAAGCTGACCTCGACCTCCCAGCCGAGACGGCGCCAGTCGATCACCGCATGGGTGCCGCGGATCACGCCCGCCTCGCGCAGCCGCTCGACCCGGCGCCAGAGGCTGGCGGGGGCAAGGCCCGCGCGCTCGGCCAAGGCCGGACCGCTCAGCGTCGGATCATGCAGCATCTGGCGCAGGATGCGGCGGTCGGTATCGTCGATCTGCATGAATTTTCCATGTTTTCAAATCTGAACGAATGATAATTACCAAATCGACCCGGAACTTACAAATCCAGAACAGCATGACTTCGCCAAACGCCTATTCTGGCGGCAGACATCAACGGAGGACCGCCATGCGCGTGTTTTATGATCGCGATTGCGATGTGAACCTGATCAAGGACAAGAAAGTCGCCATTCTGGGCTATGGCAGCCAGGGCCACGCCCATGCGCTGAACCTGCGCGATTCGGGCGCCAAGAACCTTGTCGTCGCCCTGCGCGAGGGCAGCCCCTCGGCGAAGAAAGCCGAAGGCGAGGGCCTGAAGGTCATGGGCATCGCCGAAGCCGCCGCCTGGTGTGACGTGATCATGTTCACCATGCCCGACGAACTGCAGGCCGAGACCTACAAGAAATATGTCCACGACAACTTGCGCGAAGGTGCGGCGATTGCCTTCGCCCACGGCCTGAACGTGCATTTCGGCCTGATCGAGCCGAAGCCCGGCATCGACGTGATCATGATGGCCCCCAAAGGCCCGGGCCACACCGTGCGCGGCGAATACACCAAGGGCGGCGGCGTACCCTGCCTGTTCGCGGTGCACAATGACGCGACCGGCAAGGCGCAGGACATCGCGCTGAGCTATTGCTCGGCGATCGGTGGCGGCCGCTCGGGCATCATCGAGACCAACTTCCGTCAGGAATGCGAGACGGACCTCTTCGGCGAACAAGCAGTTCTCTGCGGCGGTCTGGTCGAACTGATCCGCATGGGCTTCGAGACGCTGGTCGAAGCGGGCTACGAGCCCGAGATGGCCTATTTCGAATGTCTGCACGAGGTCAAGCTGATCGTGGACCTGATCTACGAAGGCGGCATCGCGAACATGAACTACTCGATCTCGAACACCGCCGAATATGGTGAATATGTCTCGGGCCCGCGGATCCTGCCCTATGAGCAGACCAAGAAGGCGATGAAGGACGTTCTGACCGACATCCAGACCGGCAAATTCGTGCGTGATTTCATGCAGGAAAACGCCGTGGGTCAGCCCTTCTTCAAGGCCACCCGCCGGATCAACGACGAGCATCAGATCGAGCAGGTCGGCGCGAAACTGCGCGCGATGATGCCGTGGATTGCCAAGGGCAAGATGGTCGACAAGGCCCGCAACTGAGCCTGCGGCCAAGTGAACCAGAGGGGCGCCTTGCGGGGCGCCCCTTTTTCGTTGAAGGTGCCCGCGAAGGAGACAGCCATGCAGGATACGCCCCAAAGCGAGCTCGATGCGATTTATGCCGAACGCGCGAAATTCTTTTCTGCGCAATGGTTTGCGCGGCTTTTCTCAGGCAGGTTGACGCCCGGGGATACGTTCTGGCTGGGCAATTACGGCGTGCTTTTGTGGGTCGTGCCGGGGCTGATGCTGCTGGCGATGATGCTGGCGATTGCGGCGCAGACGGCGATGGTGCCAGTGCTGGCGGGGATCGGGATGCTGATCGGCCTCTATCGGCTGGCGGTGTTGCGCGGGCTGGTGCGCGCCACGTTGCGCACACCGGGGCCCGCGGGCTGGCGCTGGGTCGGCGTGCTCTGGACGCTGGCCGAGGGGCTTGCGCTGATCGCCTATGGCTGGATGAAGATCGCCGGCTAACGCCTTGGGATCAGGCGGTTTCCGCCTGAACGGCGGCGACGATGCCGTCAACGGCCTGCCCCAGCAAAACCTCATCCTCGCATTCCGCCATCACCCGGATCAGCGGCTCCGTGCCCGATTTGCGGATCAGCAATCGGCCCTTGCCGGCCAGATTGGCCTCGGCCTCGGCTATCACTTTTCGAACATTTTCAGCCTCAAGCGGCGCCTGTCCGGCCTGATATCTGACGTTTTTCAACAATTGCGGGACGGTCTCGAATTGCTGCGCCAGCTCCGAGGCGCGCTGCCCGCTTTCCGCGATCGCCGCCAGAAATTGCAGCCCCGCCATCAGCCCGTCGCCGGTCGTGGCGTAGTCGGTCATCACGATATGGCCCGATTGCTCGCCGCCGAGGTTGAAGCCGCCCTCGCGCATCCGCTCGACCACGTAGCGGTCGCCGACCTTGGTGCGCTCGAGCCGCAGCCCACGGCCCGTCAAAAACCGCTCCAGCCCGAGGTTCGACATCACCGTCGCCACCAGCGCGCCGCCGCGCAGGGTGCCCGCCTCGGCCCAGCGGCGGGCGAACAGCGCCATGATCTGATCGCCATCCGCCACGCGGCCGGTCTCGTCGATGATCATCACCCGGTCGGCATCGCCATCGAGACTGATCCCCAGATCGGCGCCATGCGCCACCACCGCCTCGGCCGCGGTCGCGGGATAGGTCGAGCCGCATTTTTCGTTGATATTCAGACCGTTAGGGGTGACGCCCACGGGGATCACCTCACAGCCCAGCTCCCACAGGACCTCGGGCGCGGCCTTGTAGGCGGCGCCATTCGCGCAATCGACCACGACCTTCATCCCCGAGAGCCGGTCGCGCGCCGGGAAGGTGGTCTTGGCATATTCGACATAGCGCCCGCGGCCGTCCTCGATCCGCTTGGCGCGGCCGATATTGGCGGGCTGCGCCAGCCGGATCTCGCCCGCGACAATCGCCTCGATCTCGGCCTCGGCCTCATCCGAGAGCTTGAAGCCATCGGGGCCGAAGAACTTGATTCCATTGTCTTTTGCCGGGTTGTGGCTGGCCGAGATCATGATCCCCAGATCGGCCCGCATCGAGCGCGTCAGAAACCCCACCGCAGGCGTCGGCACCGGCCCGAGCAGAAGCACATTCATCCCCGTCGAGGTCAGCCCCGCGGTCAGCGCATTTTCCAGCATATAGCCCGACAGCCGCGTATCCTTGCCGATCACCACCCGGTGGCCCCGGGTGCTGTCACGGCGGAAATAGCGCCCGGCAGCGGCCCCCAGTTTCAGCGCCATTTCGGCCGTCATCGGCCAGGAATTGGCCTGACCGCGCACCCCATCGGTGCCGAACAGCTTCTCGCTCATGCCTCGTAACCCTCTGTTATTGCGCGCCAAAGCCGCAGGCCCTGGGCGATTTCAGCCACATCATGCACGCGGTGGATCTGCACGCCCTGCGCCAGCCCCGCCAGCGTCACCGCAAGCGTGCCCGGCGCGCGGGCATCCGCCGCCTCGGCCCCGCCAATCGTGCCGATGAAGCGCTTGCGCGACACGCCAAGCAGGATCGGGCAGCCAAGCGCGTGAAACAGCGACAGCCCCCGGATCAGCGCCAGATTGTGCTGCAGCGTCTTGCCAAAGCCGATGCCGGGATCGGTGACGATCCGGTCGCGCGGAATGCCCTGCGCCTCGGCAATCTCGATCCGCGCCTCGAGGTAGTCATAGACGTCGAGCAACACGTCGGCGTAATTCGGATCGTCCTGCATCGTCTTGGGCAGCCCTTGGGCATGCATCAGGCAGATCGGCAGCCCGGTGATCGCGGCCAGTTCCGCCATCGCCGGATCGAATTCCATCGCCGAGACATCGTTGAGCATATCCGCCCCCGCCTCGACCGCCGCATCGCCGACCATCGCCTTGCGCGTGTCGATGGAAATCGGCAGGTCAAAGCCCTCGTCGCGCAGCGCCGCGATCACCGGGGCGGTGCGGGAAATCTCTTCATCTTCATCGACCTCCTCGGCGCCGGGGCGGGTGGATTCGCCGCCGATGTCGAGGATATCCGCCCCCGCCTCGGCCAGCGCCAACGCCTGCGCCAGCGCGGCCTCTTCGTCGATATAGCGCCCGCCATCCGAAAAACTGTCGGGCGTCACATTGAGGATGCCCATGATCCGCGGCGCCTGCATCCCCATGCCGGCAATGGGCGCGCGCGGGCGGGTCAGCGCATCGGCGACCTCCTCGGGCAGATGGGCGGCGGGGAGGATCTCGGGCGCCTGCCCGCGGGCGAGCACCTCGACGCTCTCGAACCAGGCCCAGCCCCCGGCAAGGGTCAGGGCGCCTTCGGGACGCGCGGCGTCGGTCTGCACGATCGGTCGGTAATAAAGCCTGTCCATGCCGACCCTATCGCGCGATGGCCCGGCCTTGGCAAGCCTCAGGGCGCGATGCGCGTCACCTGCACGCGGCTTCCTGCCGGGGCTGAAACATCCCCGTGAAGCTCGAGCCGCTCGGCGGCCAACTGCTCGGCCAGCCACAAGGCCAGCGCCACCGCATCGCGCGCCGAGCCCTTGGGCCCGTCGACCGCATCGAGCACGATCTTCGAGGGCGCCCAGACCACCATCTGACCATGCTTCATCGCCCAGTCGATCTCGGTGCGGGTCGCCACCACCACGCAGCGCGGATCGCGCGCGGCCAGCATCCAGGCGTTCTGCTCGATCGCCAACAGGTCGATGCGCCGCTGCGTCGGGCGCTGGCCGCTTTCGGGCGGCAGCACCTCGGGCAGGCCCACGGTCAGGATCACCGGCGCGCCCTGCCCCGCCAGCGCATCGAGCCGCTGGCCCAGATCGGGCGCATGGATCGCCGCATTATCCAGATAGGCCACGATCGGATGCAGCGCGGTGCCCTCGGTCGCGGTCGGCACCTCGGCGCGCGAGCGCACGATCTCGACGCCCAGCGCGCCGGGGCCGCGGTCGAGCTTCTCGATGCGCACGAAGACCCGCATCGCCTGCGGCGCGGCGAGGATCCGCTCGGCCACCTTGGCGGCCAGCGTTTCCAAGAGGTTCAGCCGCTCGGCGGCCAGTTCGGCCGCAATCGCCTCGGTGATCCGGTCATAGCTGAGGATGCGGTCGACATCGTCATCGAGCGGCGCGGGCGCCGGGCGCACCTCGACCACGACATTGAAGCGCAGCCGCTGGCTATGGCCGCGTTCCTGCTGAAACGCCCCGATATCGGCCGACACGATATGATCGCGCAGCGAAATCCGGTCGCGCGGATCGGCCGGGGCCGAGGCGATGGCGCGCTCTTCGGGATGGGCGAAGGCAAGGCTGGTATCGCTGGACATGGGGCCCCCGGGGTGAACTCGGCGTCACCATAAGCAAGGGGCGGGCCAAGGCCCACCCCGAAACGTCATCCCATGCCCCGCCTGCGACGCCTCAGTTTGAGGCGGTCTGGATCGGCTTGCGATAGAAGATGTGATTGCCCACCCGCGCCGTCTTGGTGAAGCGCCGCGACCAGGCGGGCCGCACCGCGGGGGTGTGGAAATAGGTCGCGCCCTCGGTCAGCGGCCGCGGCGCGCCATCGAGCATCGCGCGGGCGACCTTGGCGACCTCGCCATAGGCCTCGGCATTGCCGATCCGGTCCGAGCGCCCGTCGCAGGTCCAGCTGAACTGGCAGCCGCGTCCGTTGCTTTGATGCACAACGCCGCAGACGGTGTTCGGGAAGGCCGGATCGTCGACGCGGTTCAGCACCACCTCGGCCACCGCAAGCTGGCCTTGCAGGCTTTCGCCGCGGGCCTCGTGATAGAGCACCTGCGCAAGGCACTGGAATTGTTCGCCGCCGGTTGCGGCGGGTTGCTGCGCGAGCCAGCTGGCGGTGATCTGCGCGGGCACCTCGCCCGCCTTGCCGCGCGGCGCGACGGTGATCGCCCCGATACGCTTGGCCGGGATCGCGCCCAAGGCGCTACGCTCCTGCCACAGCAGGGAGACCAGACCTTGTTCCGCGACTTCGCTCGGATCGTTCGACTGGCTTACCGTTACTTCGGCACGCAAGCCTCCGGCGAGAGCGAGGAGGACAACCATGCCCCCCGTCCAGCTTTTCAGCACTGACATGTGTTATCTTCCGATAAGTTCGAGCGCCCCGGCCGAAGCCGCGACCCCGGGGCAGTAGCCGAAAAACGGCCCCCCGTCTACTTTTCGATGCAAAAACACGCATCCTGGCCGCAAAAGGCGGCGGAATCTCGCTTATCGGAGGTGATTCGGGGCGGTTAACCCACGTTTAACGGCTACGCTCAACCGTTTGAAAACGCCAGCGGAATCTGGGTCGAATTTTCGACTAGAATGCGCCGCGGCGCTTGGGGGCCAAAAGCGCGAAATGCGCCGCCGCCAGCCGCGCGACCGGCACCCGGAAGGGCGAGCAGGACACATAGTCGAAGCCCGCCGCCCGGCAGAAGGCAATCGATTCGGGGTTGCCGCCATGCTCGCCGCAGACTGAAATCGTCACATCCGAGCGCGCCGCCCGGCCCCGCCCCGCGCCGATCAAGAG
>JACXUS010000180.1 GCA_014763785.1 Sphingomonadales bacterium
GCCCTGTTACGAGCGCGGGCGTTCCTTTTTCGGATCGTAATGCGGGAAGGGGGTGACCCGTGCCGCGATCCGCTTGATATGTCCGTCGAGGCGCCCGACCTCGAGCGCGGTGCCCTCTGCCGCATGGGCGACGTCAATCCGCGCGAGCGCGATCCATTGCCCGGTACGCGGGCTTTTCATCGCCGAGCAGATCTCGCCCACCTGCGCGCGCCCGATCCGCAGGCAATCGCCATGGCCCACGGGGTCCTGGCCGTCGATCTCGAGGCCCACGAATTTGCGCGACGGTGTCTCCTTGCGGCGGATCAGCGCGTCGCGGCCCACGAAATCGGCGGTTTTCGATTTCAGCGGAACGGTGAAGCCGATCCCGGCCTCGAACGGGTCGGTCTGATCCGAGAAGTCATAGCCCGCGAAGACCAGCCCCGCCTCGATGCGGCACAGATCGAGGCCTGCAAGCCCCATCGGCTTGATGCCAAGCGGCTGACCCGCCGCCCAGACCGCGGTGAAGACCGCATCGCCATCTTTCGGGTGGCAGAAGATTTCATAGCCCAGTTCGCCCGTGTAGCCGGTGCGCGACAGAACGACCGGCGCGCCGGTCGGCCCGCCCAAGCGCCCGACGGTGAAGCGGAACCAGTCGATCTGGTCCGCGGCCGGCTGATGCGGCGGGGTCCAGATGATCTGCCAGACCAATTCCCGCGATTTCGGCCCCTGCACGGCAAGGTTATGCATCTGATCGGTCGAGCCGCGGATGCTGACATTGAGGCCGAGCCGGTCGGCCTCTTCGCGCATCCAGACGCCGCCCTCATCCGAGCCACCGATCCAGCGGAAGTTCTGATCGCCCAGCCGGAAGAGGGTGCCATCGTCGATCATGCCGCCATGCGGATAGCACATCGCCGAATAGACGATCTGACCATGGCCGAGCTTCGACACATCGCGCGTCAGCACCCAGTTCAGCAGCGCCTCGGCATCGGGGCCGGTCACCTCGAATTTGCGCAGGGCGCTGAGGTCCATCACCACCACGCCCTCGCGCGCGGCCCAATAGCTTTCCACCGGATCGCATTGCGGGAAGCTGTTGGGCAGCCAGAAGCCCTTGTATTCGATGATATCGGCCGTGAGGGCGGCGAAATTGTCGTGGAAGGCGCTTTGGCGCGTCATGATCGGCTCCGCGTCGGGGGTGGGGCGCCAGGCCGAGGCGCGTTGGAAACGCTCGGTCGCGGCATAGCTGCGCACATGGATATCGGTCGGGTTCCAGCCATTGGCGGCCGAGGTGTCATCGGGGCAGGCGGAAGACACGCAGACGAGGTCTGTCAGCGCGCGCAACAGCACATAATCGCCGGGCCGCGACCAGGGTTCATCGGCATAGACCACGCCATGCGCGTCGATGCCGGTATTGAAGAAGAAATTCGCCGCCATCCAGCCCGCGCGCGCCTCGATCCCATAGGGGGCGAGCGCGCCGTTGAAATTGTCGGTGCAGTTGGCGTGGCCGGGATAGCCGATGTCGTCATAGTATTTCGCGGCGCAAGCCAGACCCAGCGTGTCATGCCGCCCGCAGGTGTCCTGCACCACCTCGACCAAAGCGGTCATGTCGTGGTCGTAATATTTGCTGTGCAGCCCGGGCATCGGATAGTTGTGCCCCATCAGCGTGCGGGTAGTGGTGGCATCCAAGGGCCGCACCTGACCGCGGTCGAGTTTGCGCGCATCGAAACACTGGAAATCGGTGCATTGGCGGCCATCCACATCGAGGATCTGGATGAACTCGCCCGCCTTGATCACATAGGCCTCGGCGGTCGAGGATTTCACCCGGATATCCTGCAAAGGATCGGCCAGCGGATCGGGCAGATCGAATGTGCCGCGCGCGCGGGCCTCGGCGCGGGTCAGCTTCAGCGTGAGCGGCGTCGCGGTGTCCTGAGCCTCGGGGTCCATCGGGCCGCCGGGCGCGGCCAGGATCGCCCAGCCGGGACCTTGGGCGGCAAAGCCCACCGCCTCGCCCGGACGCGACGCCGCGCCAAAAAGACCAATCGCGCGGGCAGCCGACAGGTCGATCCCGCGCAGGGCCAGCGCCAGACGCAGGCGGGCAAGCGAAGGCTCGCCGCGGTTGAGCGCCGCCATGAGCCCCTCGGGCGCGCAATCACCCTGCCAGCCCAGAAGGCCGCAATCGACGCGCCCGTCGGGATGGGCCGCGATCAGCTCGGCGCGCTGGCCGCCTTCGTCATTGATCACCTCGAGCCGGTCGCCCGCGCGCAGCTCGACGACGATCGCCCCGCCGCCGGGGACGGAATAGCGTTCCTCGGTCGGGCCAAGGCCGAAAGCCGCGGCACGGCGCGCGCGGCTTGGCCGGGGCGGCCCGGGACGGAACAGGGGCGGGGGCGCAAGGGTCATCCGGTGTCCTCTGATATCCGAAGGAAAAAACCGGGGGGGTGACGACATTCCCCCCCAAGTTGGGGACCGTATTCGGGTCGCGGACCTAGTTCGCCAGATAGGCTTCCATCGAGTCGTCCAGCGCGTCCTTCCACGGCGTGTGGTGGATCGGCGCCATCGTCCCGGTGATCACCGATTGATAGCGGTTGTTGCGGAAGCCCATGATGTCCTCGGCCTTGTGCTTCTTCCATTCGAAGAAGGCCGCGCAGGCGCCATCCACGTCGAAGCTGGGATAATCCGTGTCCGCGATCAGCTCCTTCACATAGGCGCCCTGATATTTGATCGCGTATTTCACGTCATCCGAGGCCTCTTCGCGGGCCTCGCGCTCGGCCACATCGGCCATCAGCACCTGCTTGTCGGCGGGCACCTCGATCCGGCCCAGGATGATGTCGCGCACATACCAGGCCTGAGCGTCGAACATGTTGAAGGTGAACCACTGGTCCTGCATGCCCAGATAGAACATCTTGGGGTTATGGACATAGACGACCCCTTTATACAGGTCGGCGGTGGCCAGCCGGTTCTTCGTCTTCAGCCGCAGATCGTCGGGCAGGAAGGGGAAGTAGTGCTTGTAGCCGGTGCACAGGATGATCGCATCGACGGTCTTGCTGGTGCCGTCCTTGAAGAAGGCGGTCTTGCCCTCGACCTTCTCCAGCGCGGGTTTTTCTTCCCAGTTGTCGGGCCATTTGAAGCCCATCGGCGCCGAGCGATAGGAGGTGGTGATGGATTTCGCGCCGTATTTCCAGCATTGCGAGCCGATATCCTCGGCCGAATAGGAGGCGCCGACCAGAAGCACATCTTGCCCGGCGAATTCGCGCGCGTCGCGGAAGTCGTGCGCGTGGACGATGCGGCCGTGATACTGATCGAAGCCCGGATATTCCGGCACGTTGGGCGAGGAGAAATGCCCCGAAGCGCAGATCACATGGTCGAAGCGCTCCTTGTAGACGCTGTCCTTCTCCATGTCGTGGACGGTGACGGTGAAATCGCCCGCCTCCGCATCATATTCCACCCAGCGGATCACCGAATTGAAGCGGATCCAGTCGCGCACCCCGGCCTTGAGCACGCGGCCCTCGATGTAATCCACCATCACGGCGCGCGGCGGATAAGAGGCGATCTGCTTGCCGAAATGCTCCTCGAAGGAATAGTCGGCGAATTCCAGACCCTCTTTCGGGCCGTTGGTCCACAGATAGCGATACATCGAGCAATGCACCGGCTCGCCGTTCTCATCGACGCCCGTGCGCCAGGTGTAGTTCCACAGGCCGCCCCAGTTCGACTGCTTCTCGAAACAGACGACTTCGGGGATCTCGGCGCCCTTCTGGGCGGCGGATTGGAAGGCCCGCAGTTGCGCAAGGCCCGAGGGGCCCGCGCCGATGACGGCAACGCGTTTTTTCATTTTATGCTCCCTGTCTTCCGGTCTGAACCAATATTTGCAACTGGTCCCTTCGGTATGAACCAATCACGCCCCGAATCGACACTTTGGGTCAAATTATTTTCCCCTGCGGAATATGACGGCGGGCCGTTTTTGGGCGTTTCCATCCTTTAAATTGTCGCTAATGTCGAAATTATGAGCAGTTCTTCATTCGCGCAGCGCCTCGCGGTAACTGGTTCCCTGCCTCGGCTGGGGGCGACGAATCGTGCGCCGGTGCGAATCGGCTTTCTCACGCCGCTCTCGGGCCCCGAGGAATATTGGGGCCGCCCCGGCCTCGATGGCTGCCGGATCTGGTCGGACTGGATCAATGCGGCGGGCGGGCTGATGGTGGCGGGCAAGCGCCAGCGCGTCGAGATCGTCGCCCATGACAGCGCGATCAGCCCCGAGGCCACGCAGGAGGCCGCGCGCGAGATGGTCGAGAACCTGCGGGTGAAGCTGATCCTGACGCTGGGCGGCGACAGTTTCGCCCCCGCGCTGCCCTATCTGATGGAGCGTCGCGCGCTGGTGGCGACGCTGCTGCCCTCGGATCTGTCACCCGACACGCCCTATCTGATCGCGCCGGCCGAGGTGCACCCCTTGTTCAACGTGACCGGGGTCGAGTGGCTCGCGCGTCACCGCCCTGCGGCGCGGCGCGTGGCGCTGTGTTCCCAGACCGACAGCCTTGGCCTGCCGTCGCTGGCCGTTTACCGCGCGGGGTTCGAGGCCGCGGGTCGCCAGATGGTGCGCGAGATCCGCTATGCCCCCGACAGCCATGATGCCGCGGGGATCGTGGCCGCGATGCTGGCCGATCAGCCCGATGTGCTCTGCTGGTGTTCGTCCGCGCCGCCGATGATGCAGGCGCTGACCGAGGCGGCCTGTGCGCAAGGCTTCACCGGCGAAATCCTCGCCTGCACCGCTGACGATTATCCGCGCCTCATCGCCCGCACGAGCGCCGAGTTCATGGCGCGCTATACCTATCAATTCCCCGATTTCGACGATCCGAAACTGGCCGATACGGCATTTTTCTTCCGCCGCCCCAAGGCCTTCTTCGAGGCCTATAACGCGCGCTTCCCCGGCGAGTGGAGCGCGGTGAGCTGGGAATATGCCTCGATCCTCGACCTGTGGCACAATGCCGTCGAGATCGCCGATACCACCGAGCCGGTCTCGGTTCTGGCGGCGATGAAGCGCGGGCAGGAGATGCCGCATGCCTTTGGTCCGGCGCGCTGGTGGGGCGAGGAGGTCTTCGGCATCGACAATGCGCTGGTGGGCGACTGGCCGGTGGTGCGGATCGTCGAGGGGCGCGCGCGGATCGCGGAATTCGGCTCGGTTCTGGGCTGGCTCGGGCGCAATGGCGCGTTGCTGGGGCGGCATCTGGACGAGCTCGGCCAGCTCTGGCAACAGCGGCTGATCACCCGGCCGGCGCCGCTCAATCGTCCTGCATCAAGAGCTTCTGATCCTCGATCAGCGTGAGCTTCATGAATTCGGTCGCCTCTTCGATATCGCGCGCGGCGATCGCGTTGAAGAGCGCGTTATACCCGCGCTGATAGGCGGCGATCCGATTGGGCGTCAGGTGCCGGCGATACATCGCCGCGCGAAAGCTCTGGCGGCGCGCGTCGATCACAAGGTTGTAGCAGGCGACCAGCAGCGGATTGCCGGTGCCATTCGCGATCTGGCGGTGGAATTCCTCCTCGAGGCGCACGAAATCGCCCGCATCGGTCTGCACCGCCTCCATCTGCGAGAGCGTCTCGCCCAAGGCCTCGATCTGGCGCGGCGGCATGTTGATGATCGCCAGACGCACCATCTCGGGTTCCAGAATGCCGCGCACCACCTGCAATTGCAGCGGGCCGGTTTCCGCGGCGACGGGGGCGAGCGACTCGCTCGCGCCCTTCGGGTCATAGGTGACAAAGGACCCCGAGCCCGCGCGGCGCCGGATCATCCCGCGGCTTTCCAGCAGGTCCAGCGCCTCGCGCACCGTATTGCGCGCCACCCCCAGATCCTGCGCCATCTGCCGTTCCGAGGGCAGCCGCTCGTCATGGCCATATTCGCCCGAGACGATCCGCATGCTCAGCGTCTCGATCACATATTGCACGGTCGCGCCGACGACGGGTTCGGCAGGGGCTGGCAAAGAGCGTCCGGAAGAGGGCGGCACGGGAAAATCCTTTGAGCGGCCCGGGGGGGCGGGCGGCCACAGGATAGACCGGGCGGCCCGGGGAAATCC
>JACXUS010000489.1 GCA_014763785.1 Sphingomonadales bacterium
AGATCGACGGTGACCGCCAGCGTCACCAACGGCCGCGCGCTGCGCTACGCCAAAGGCTCCGCGCGCGGCCTCCTACACCATGTGCTGGGACACTGCCGCTCGAGCACAGCGAAGCTCTCTCTAAATCCGCCGCCCTGCGCGAAAACCCGGACAAAGACCCGTATTGGCTGATATCGCATTTCAGGAACAAGCTCGTGCATCAGGATGTAAAGCGGCGCCCCGTCGGCTGGGAGTTGCATGAATGCTGGCTCCTCGCGCAATGGCTTGTCGAGGTGTTGATCTTCGGGATCATCGGCTATCGGGGTGAAATGAACGATCGGCGGATTTACAGGGGCTGGAGCGGGAACATAAGGCCGATACCGCTGGCAGCGCCACCGTCAGCATGACTTGAATTCCCCCCGCCCATGCCCGATCCTGCCCGCCAAAAGGGACGGGCATGAACTACGCATCACTCGAGGCATTTCTGGCAGAGGGCCGCGCCGTTCTGGCGAAGGGGCCCATCGGCATCATTCTGGTCGAGGATCTGGTCGAGGTCGAAAGCACGATCCGCCACCATCTGAAAGCCGGGTTCCGCGCGCTTGTGGTGCTGGCGCCCGACGCATTGACCCTGCCCGAAGAGCTGGAGGAGGCGATCCACCTGATCCGCCACGACATGCACCGCCACGGCGCGCTGACCGCCACGATCAACCCGATCATCGCCGCCGCGGCGCCGGGCACATGGCTCTATTACTGCTATAATGCGGAATATCTGTTCTATCCGTTCTGCGAGACCCGCTCCGTCGGCGAGCTGTTGACCTTCCACACCGAGGAACGGCGCGACGCGATGCTGACCTATGTCATCGACCTCTACGCCCCCGATCTGGGCCGCGCGCCCAGCGGCGTCGCGCTGGACGAGGCGCATCTGGACCGCTCGGGCTATTATGCGCTCGCCCGCCCCGATGCCCATGGCCACCCGCGCGAGCGGCAGCTGGATTTCTTCGGCGGCGTGCGCTGGCGCTTCGAGGAACATATCCCCAAAGACCGCCGCCGGATCGACCGGATCGCGCTCTTTCGCGCCGCGCCGGGGCTAGAGCTCTTGCCCGATCACCGTTTCAACATCGAGGAATACAACACCTATTCCTGCCCGTGGCATCATAACCTGACCGCCGCGATCGCCTCGTTCCGGGTCGCCAAGGCGCTGAAATACAACCCCGCCTCGACCTATGCGGTGCCTACATTCTGGTGGCACAATTCGGTGCGCTTCGAGTGGTCCTCGCAACAGCTGATGACGCTGGGGCTGATGGAGCCGGGCCAGTGGTTCTGAACGCCGCGGCGCGCCGCGCGTCCCGTCTGGGCC
>JACXUS010000490.1 GCA_014763785.1 Sphingomonadales bacterium
GACCGATCTGGCCGCCAAGGGATCCAGCGAGGATACCAAGTGGTTCACCATCCTCGGCTCTGCCCCGTTGCGGCGGGTCTTCGAAGGTGCCTTCAACCTGCCCCGCAGCTTCGCCGCGATCGACCTGGACCAGCAGGTGAAGACCATGAAGGACAAGGCCGACCGCATCTTCGGCAGCGACACGATCAGCCAGTTCACGGACCCCGACAAGACCGAGGCGCTGATCCGCCGGTTCCTTCTGCAATCCGAGGTGTCGGCGACGGTGTCGCCCTTCGCGCGGGGCGCGGGCGCCCTGCAGCTGCTGCAATCGACGCCGCAATCGGCCGCTGCGGGGGTGCTGTCGCTGCTGCGCTGACCTCAGCCCGCCAGGCAGTCTGACAGCCGCTGAAAGCTGGCCTCGATCCCGCCGGGCGCGTCCTCGGCCAGGAAGCCGTCCAGCGCCGGCCAGACCCTGATCGCGGCGTCGACCATGGGGTCGGATCCCTTGGCGTAAAGCCCCGCCTGCACCATCATCTCGGCCCGGTCATAGGCGCCCAGCAACTGGCGCACCCGGGCGATCAGCGCATTCTCTTCCTCAGTCGCCGCCCCGGGCAGGCTGCGCGACACGGACCGCAGCAGGTCGATCGCCGGATAGCGCCCGCGTTCGGCGATGCGGCGGTCCATCACCACATGCCCGTCCAGAACGCCGCGCAGGATGTCGGCCACCGGTTCCTCCATGTCCGACCCGGGCACCAGCACGGAAAACACCGCCGTGATATCGCCCGCGCCCTCTGGCCCCGGACCCGCGCGTTCGGCCAGCGACATGATCAGATGCGCGGTCGACGGCGGATAGCCCCGCAGCGATCCCTCTTCGCCGGCGGCCAGCGCGACCTCGCGATGCGCCTCGGCAAAGCGGGTGATGGAATCGGCCAGCAGCAGGACATGCAGCCCCCGGTCGCGGAAATGTTCCGCCACGGCCATCGCCGTCCAGGCACAGCGCCGCCGGACCAAGGGCGACTGGTCGGATGTCGCCGCCACGACGACCGACCGCGCCATCCCTTCGGGGCCAAGCACATGGTCGGTGAAATCGCGCAGCTCGCGCCCGCGTTCGCCGATCAGCGCGATCACCACTACATCGGCCGCCACCCCGCGCGCGAACTTCGCCAGAAGCGACGATTTGCCGACGCCCGACCCGGCGAAAAGACCGATCCGCTGGCCCTGGACTAGGGGCAGCAGGGTGTCGAACACAGCCACGCCGGTCGCCAGCCGTGCGCCCAGCCGCCGCCGCGCCGCCGCCAGGGGCGCGCCGCCGCGGATCGGCCGGGGCGCGGCGCCGGGAAACAGGGGCCTGCCATCC
>JACXUS010000181.1 GCA_014763785.1 Sphingomonadales bacterium
CCGCAAATATGCCGAGCTGTGGCCGGTGATCACGCAGAAGAAAGACCCGCCGCCCCGGAGGGTCTCAGTCGCCCTGACCGGGATTCGGGCTGAAGTATTTCTCCAGCTTGCCGGTCTCGCCGTCGTGTTTCTCGTGATCGGGCAGCGGGTCTTTCTTCTGCGTGATCACCGGCCACAGCTCGGCATATTTGCGGTTCATCTCGACCCAGCTCTCCATCCCCGGCTCGGTATCGGGACGGATCGCATCGGCGGGGCATTCCGGTTCGCAGACGCCGCAGTCGATGCATTCATCGGGGTGGATCACCAGCGTGTTCTCGCCCTCATAGAAACAATCGACCGGGCAAACCTCGACGCAGTCGGTGTATTTGCAGGCGATGCAATTGTCGGTGACGACATAGGTCATGGCTCAACCCCAAAGATGGATTTTGGCGATACCTAGCGGGGCAGGCGCGATCAATCAAGCCATCTGGCCCCGGAAAGGACGGAGTGCGGCGTTTCAGCCCGCCCTCAGGACGCGCCGTCCTGATCCGCCGCCGAGGCCGGAACGGCCGTGCCGCCGCTGGCCCGCGGCGCGAGGTCTTCATAAAGGGTCGCCGCCTCCTGCGCGGGGCCGCGGCGCGTGCCACAGGCCAGAACCCGCACCACCCGCACCTCGGCGCCCAGCGCGAAGGTCAGCACATCGCCCGGGGTCACCGCACGGCCGGGCTTGTCGATACGCTGGCCATTCAGACGAAAGGCGCCCTCCGACACCATTGCGGCCGCCAGCGCGCGCGATTTCAGGAATCGCGCGTGCCAGAGCCATTTGTCGATGCGCAGCCGGTCGGCCGCGGCCGCCGGGGGTGCCTTGGGGCCCTTGCCCATCGCGACTTACTTCTTGTCGCGCAGCGCGGCCAGAACCGCGAAGGGGTTGTCGGGGTCGATCGGCTTGTCCTTCTTGGGCGGACGCGCCTCGAACTGGCGGGCGCCCTCATGTTTCGGCCCACCGCGCTTGCCGCCCTTGGGCCCCTTGCCGCCGAACTTGTCTCCGCCGGGCTTGTCGCCGCCGGGCTTGCCACCGAACTTGCGCTCGCCGCGGTCGCCACGATGCTCGGGCTTGCCGCCCTCGCGCCCGCCGTCGCGACCACCCTCACGGTTGCCGCCTTCGCGGTTGCCGCCATGACGACGGCCGCCGCCCTCACCGCCCTCGCGGGCGCCCTGCGGGGCCCCACCGTCGCGGTTGCCCTCACGACGCGGACCGCGTTCACCGCGCGGATGGCGCGGGCGCGGGGCCCAGGTGAAGGTGAAGAAGACCTCCATCTCGGGCTCGGCGCCCTCGGTCTGGGCCGCGGCAACGGCCTCGGCCAGCGGCGAGGCCTCTTCCGGGATCGGATTGGCGCTGGCCTCTTCGCCTGGCTCGGGGGTCTTCGGCTCGGGCGCGGCGACGGCCCGGGCCTTGACCCGCTCGCCCTTCTCGCCCTTGTAGCCAAGGCCCTCCATCAGATCGGCGAATTGCTCGAGCGTCATGCCGGTGATCGACAGCATATCGGGGTTCGCCTCAAACCCCGCGCGGCTGTCTTGCGTGCGCAAAAGGTCGGCGAGGCGTTCGAGCATGTCGATGCGGATCGCACGGCTCCCCGCCGGACGATAGCCCGAGAGCGTATAGGCCATCGCGCCCACTTCAGGGATATGCGGGATCGTCACCAGACCCGGGGGCGGGCTTTCAGGGAATTCCGCAAGCCCATCCCAGAGCGAGGCCAGCACCAGCCGCAGCCGGGTCGGCGCGGGCTTCAACAGCGCCTGCTGGAAGATCGTATATTGGCCAAACCGCACGCCATGCTTGCGCAGAAGGCCGCGGGCCTCCTGATCGAGCTCCTTGACCTCGGCGGCGACCGTCTCGCGCGGGATGATCCCCATCTGCTCGGTCAGGCGGAAGGCAAAGCCGCGCGCAAGGCCCGTCAGCCCCTCGTCGCGGCCCATCGCCAGAAGCGGCTCGAAGAGGGCGGCCACCTTGCGGTCGATGAAATGCTGCAACCGGCGGCGGACCTTCTCGGCCACATCCTCGCCCGCCTCTTCATCGACGAAGGGCTCGACCGCGGGTTTCAGCGGCTCGGAGCCCTTGACCAGCTTGCCGACCGCGGTGGTGCCCCACATGAAGCCCCCCTGCTCGGTGAAGTCGAGCTCGGTATCGGGCGCGTTGTAGAAGCGATCCGCCCGCAGGCTGAATTCGGGCTTGAGCGCCTCATAGGCCGCGCGCGCCAGCATCTTCGCCTCATCGGGCGATGTGGTCGCATCCTGCCGGAAGCGGAACCCTTCGAGACGGCCGGCGAATTCGCCCTCGACCGACACTTCGCCCTTGTCGTTCACCTCGGCCACGAGGGTCTCCTTCTGCTTGAGCCGGCGCAGCAGCACAGAGGTGCGCCGGTCCACAAATCGTTGGGTCAGTGCGCCGTGAAGCGCATCCGACAGGCGGTCTTCTACAGCGCGCGTTTCCGCCCGCCAATGGCTTTCATCATCCACCCAGCCCTTGCGCTGCGCGATATAGGTCCATGTGCGGATAAACGCCAATCGCTTCGACAATGTGTCGATGTCACCCTGCACCCGGTCGATGCGCGCGATCTGGCCCGCAAGCCAGTCCGAGGGCACCCCCTTGCCGGTCTGCAGGAAGCCGAAAATCCGCGCCAGCAGGGTGGCATGCTCGGCCTCGGAAATCGAGCGGAAATCGGGGATGCGGCACACATCCCACAAGAGCTTCACGTCATTCGCATGGCTCACCCGGTCGCGGATCTCGGGGGTTTCGGCCAGTGATTTCAGCGCGCGCAGGTCATCGGCCTCGCGGCCGCGCACCAGCCATTCGTTCGAGGGGCTCTCTTCCAGACTTTGGATCAACCGCGGCAGGGTGCCGAATTCCAGCCGCGGGTTGCGCCATTGCAACCGCTGGATCGGGGCGAAGCGGTGGTTCTCGACCGCCTCGATCACCTCTTGCGGCAGCACCCGCGCCTCGCCGGTGACGCCAAAGGTGCCGTCCTGCGTGTGCCGCCCGGCGCGGCCCGCGATCTGGCCCAGCTCATGCGGGAAGAGATGCCGCATCCGCCGCCCGTCGAATTTCGCCGTGGCCGAGAAGGCGACATGCTCGATATCGAGGTTCAGCCCCATCCCGATCGCATCGGTCGCCACCAGATAATCGACATCGCCATTTTGATACATCGCCACCTGGGCGTTGCGTGTGCGGGGCGACAGCGCGCCCATGACGACCGCCGCGCCGCCCTTCTGTCGGCGCAGCAGTTCCGCGATGGCATAGACATTTTCAACAGAAAAGCCGACGATTGCCGCCCGCGGCTTCATCCGGCTTATCTTTTTCGAACCTGCCCAGCTGAGATGGGAAAACCGCTCGCGGCGCGTGAACTGCACGCCCGGGACCAGCGCGGCAATCGCGCCCTTCATCGTTTCGGAGCCCAGAAACAGCGTCTCGTGCAGGCCCCGCGCGGTCAAGAGCCGCTCGGTGAAGACATGGCCGCGCTCGGGGTCGGCACAAAGCTGGATTTCATCCAGCGCCACGAAATCGGCGCCCAGATCGGGCATCGCCTCGGTGGTGCAGACCCAATAGGCGGCGCGCTCGGGGACGATGCGTTCTTCGCCGGTGACCAGCGCCACGACCGAGGGCCCGCGCGCCTTGACGATCCGGTCATAGACCTCGCGCGCCAGCAGCCGCAACGGCAGCCCGATGACGCCGGTGCGATGCGCCAGCATCCGCTCGATCGCGTAATGCGTCTTGCCGGTGTTGGTCGGCCCCAGCACGGCCGTGATCCGCCCAGACATCATTCCCCCCGCGGCAGGTCAGAGCGCCGTGCCCGCCAGCGCCTTCTCGAGCCTGTCGATCGCGTCTTTCACATCCTGCTGATGCGGGTTCAAGGCAAAAGAGGCGCGAAAGGCCGCCAGCGCCCGCTCCTCGTCGCCGGTTTCGTCGAGAATCATCCCAAGCCCCGCAAGGGCGCCCCAATGCCGCGGCTCGAGTTGCAGGACACGGGCGATATCCGACAGCGAGGGGCCGAACTGCCCGGCCAGGAAATAGGCGGTGGCGCGGGCATTCCAGCCCTCGGGGAAATCGGGGGCGTGATCGGTCAGCGCGGTCAGATGCGCGATGGCGGCGGGCAGATCGCCCTGATCCAGCGCCTCGGTCCCGCGCTTGAGCAGCAGATCCATCGCCGCCGAGCCCGAGCGCGACCAGGCCCTTTCAATATCGCTTTGCGCGCGCTGCCATCCGGCGTAGTCTGGATCGGCCAGTTCGGCAAAGTAACGCTCCAGCCCCTCGGTCTCGGCCCGGGCGGCCGGGGCAAGCAACAGGGCGGCCAGAACTGCCGCTACGGCACATTTGTTTATCGATATTGGACGACGCATAACCGAAGTGTAACTCATGTGCCGGAGAAAGCGAGTATCCGGCTATCACAATCGGGAGGGATTGATGAGCGAAGTCATTGATGCGGCGGTCGCCGCTCTCAGCCAGAAACTGCCCAACGGCTTTTCCTCGACGGCGAAATTCGTGATCGAGGGTGAAGGGGCGATCGTCGTCGACAGCGACGGCGTGCGCGCGGGCGATGAGCCGGCCGATGTGACCCTGATCGCCGATGCCGAGACCTTCAAGGGCATCCTGTCGGGCGATGTGAACCCGACCATGGCCTTCATGACCGGCAAGCTGAAGATCGACGGCGCGATGGGGCTGGCGATGCAATTGGGCTCCGCGCTCAGTTGACAGGCGCGTCGGAGGCCCCTGCAGGTCTGGGCGCCAGTGTTGGCGCCGCTCCGGCCCAGCCGCTGAGGGCGGCGGAACTGCTGATGCAGATCGCGCGCGGCCCGGCGGGCGGGCGCGCCTTCTGGCTGCGCCCCGAGCCGGGCGTGCGGATCCGTCTGGGCGTCTGGCCCGGCCCCGAGGACGCCAGGGGCACGGTCTTCCTGCTGCCCGGGCGCACCGAATATATCGAGAAATACGGGCCTGCGGCTGCGGAATTTGCGGCGCGGGGTTATGCCATGCTGGCGGTTGACTGGCGCGGTCAGGGGCTGGCGACGCGGCCCTTGGCCGATCCGATGAAGGGCCATGTCGGGCGCTTTGCCGAATATCAGACCGATCTGGATGCGGTGATCGCGGCGGCCGAGGCGCTGGCCCTGCCGCGGCCGTGGGTGGTGCTCGGCCATTCGATGGGCGGGGCGATCGGGCTGCGGCGCCTGCTGGCGGCCGATCACCCCTTTGCCGCGGCGGCCTTTTCGGCGCCGATGTGGGGGATCAGCCTGCCCGCGCCCGTGTCGTGGGTCGCGCCGCAGCTGGCGCGGGCGCTGCGCGATTCGAAGCTGGCCGAGGGCTATCCGCCCGGGATGGATGCGCGCACCTATGTGCTGCGCGACCCGTTCGAGGACAACAAGCTGACCACCGATGCGCAGATGTGGGCCTTCATGGTCGAGCAGGCCGGGGCGGAACCCGCGCTGACGCTGGGCGGGCCGACGCTGCATTGGGTGGCCGAGGGGATTCTGGAATGCGCCGAACTGGCCGCCGCCCCCGCGCCCGACCTGCCCTGCTATTGCGCGCTCGGCGGGGCGGAGCGGATCGTCCATGTGCCCGCGGTGATCGCGCAGATGGCGCGCTGGCCCAAGGGGCGGCTTGAAACCCATCCCGGGGCCGAGCACGAATTGATGATGGAGGGGCCCGCGACCCGCGCGCGCTTCTATGACGCCTGCGTCGCGACCTTCGAGGCTGCCCGATAATTCCGGGTGAATGACCCGCGGGCCGCCTGCCGCGATCGCCTTGGCGATCGCGGCAGGCGGCGGGGCGCCGCGGCACAGCCGCGGCGCAACACCTCGCCCCACCGCCGGGGGGAGGGCGACCGGCGCCACTCATCCTCTCGCCCCCCGCCGAGGGGGCAATCGGCGCCACTCATCCAGCAAACGTCCCAACCAAAGCGGGCGCCGCGCCACAGGCGCGGCGCAACAGATCGCCCCCGATTGGAAAACCCGGGGCCAGCTGTCGCATTTTCGGCTGCCCCCAGCCTCCCAGTCCCGGCCCC
>JACXUS010000491.1 GCA_014763785.1 Sphingomonadales bacterium
AGATCGGCGCGACCTCGATCGAGGGCTGCCCGGCGATGATGCAGCAGGCTTTCGGACAGATGGCGGGCCAGCTGCCCGGGACGGGGGCGGCGCAGCCCGGGCGGCTCGACTTCGCCTGTCCCTTCCACCCCGACACGCTGGAGCTGTCGAAAACCGCGCGGGTGCGCTGGCGCGAAACCGGCCCCGGCCGCTGGAACACGACCGATCTGGCCGCCGAGCAATTCGCCCAGATCCCCGCGGGCGCGGGCGGCGGCTCGCAGATCCGCTGGGATCTGACGGTGGTCTCGCCCGAGGAAATCGAGTTCCGCCGCAGCGTGGAAATCGACCTGCCCGCCACCGCCGCCGCCGTCATGGGCATGCCCGCCGGGGGCTGCCGGATCGTCGGCACCGACCGCTGGCTGCGTCAAGGCGACTGAGCCCCCGCCCCGGCCCTGGCCCTAGCCCTAGTCATGGCCCGGCCCGTTTTTCCGAAGGACCCAGATGATGCTGAAACCCTGTCTTCTTGCGGCGCCCCTGCTGCTTCTGGCCCCGGCGCTTGCCGCCGGGCCGGTCCAGATCTGCCCCGGAACCTATGCCGCCAGCTGGGGCAATGTGACCCTCTCGGCGGGGGGGACGATGCTGCTGGCGGGCACCCCGGGCGCCACGCGGCTGAGGCTGAGCGTGCCCGATTGCGATACGGCCGTGCTGGAGGGCGACGGTCAGCGCATGGTGCTGCACCGGCAGGGCCCCGATCATTTTCAGGGCCAGCTGGACGGCGGCGGCGCGCAGCGGGTCTTTGACGTCCACTTCACCAGCCCCGCGCAGGCGGTCGCGCTGATGCAGGCGCAGGGCGGCGGGCTGCAGGGGCAACGCGGCATGGCGCTCCGCCTGATCGAGGGCAGCACGACCCCGCCGCCCGCCTGTTTCGACACTGCGGCAAAGGCCGGGCCGATGTCGCGCGACGCCCGCGCGGCGATGCTCTGGGCCGAGGCGCAGGGCCTTGCCCCCGCGCCCGGGCATGAGATGGCGGAGTATATCTCGGACCGGGCGACCTATGATCCGCGCCGCGATGTGGTGGCGCATCGCGTCAGCTTCGAGCTGGACCGGGACGGGAAAATCCTGCCCCAGCCCGACGAGGCCGAGCGGATGGCGGCCTTTTGCGACCCGGGGCTGTTCCTGAACCCGCCGCGATATCTTTTGAATTTCAAGATCTTCGATCTGCCGCCCGGGGTCTCGGTCTTTGCCCAGATCATCGACATCGAGACCGGGGCGATCACCGCGCAGGCCGAGGGCGCGGCGAACGGCACCACCGCCGAGGCCCTCGCCGCCGCCATGGCCGAGGCCCATGCCGGCC
>JACXUS010000492.1 GCA_014763785.1 Sphingomonadales bacterium
GCGCGGCCCTGGCCCTGGCCCTCGGGCAGGAGGCTCTGGCGCTGTCCTTCCGCGTCGATCCGCTCTCGGTCACGCGGATCACCGCTCTCGCCGGTGAGGCCTGGTCGATCGGCTGCGTCAACGAGGGCGGGATCGGATGACCGGCCGCGTGACGCATCTTTCGGTGCCGGGGCATTTCGGGGAATGGATGCAGGGACGGATTGGCGCGCAAGGCCCCGTGGCCCTGATCACGCTGCCCGTCGCGGATCACGTCCGTCTCTGGCACGTCCCGCAGCGCCGGGGCCTGCACCTTCACGGCGTCTGGCTGGGGCCGGTGGAGGTGCGCCGGTTCCTGCGGCCGCTGGGGCTCGACCTGCGGGGTATCGTGAGGATGCGCGCGCAAACGCCTCTCGGTCTCGGCACGGGTGTATCGACCGCGCGGCTTGTCGGATTGGCGCGGGTTGCCGGCTGGCAGGGACCGCCCGAGGCATTGTCCTCCGCCTGCATCGCGAGTGAGGGGGCCGCCGATCCGCTGGCCTTCCCAGCGCCCGAGCGCATGCTTTGGGCGTCGCGCATCGGGCGGCCATTGGATCATCTGCCGCCGCTGCCACGATACGAGATCCTTGGCGGTCTCTGGGGTGGTCCGAGCTTCACCAATCCGCAGGATACGAATTTCGCCGACATTTCGGATCTTGTCGCGCAGTGGAGCCAAGCGCGCGGGCTTGAGGAATTCGCAGCCCTCGCCACGCAAAGCGCCCTGCGTTGCACCGATCTTCGCGGACCAAAGGCAGACCCGACACCGCGGCTCGTGCGTGATCTTGGCGCGCTCGGCTGGCTGCGTGCCCATACCGGAGCGGCACGCGGTCTGATCTTTGCGCCCGGCACCGTTCCCGATGGCGCCGCAGCGTTGTTGCGCGCGGCGGGCTTGCGCCAATTGCGCCAGTTTCGCGGAGGCGAGCGATGAATTTTGCCGCGATGATGCTGGTCGCCATGGCGTTCGATCTCGCATTTGGCTGGCCGAAAGCCCTGTTCGAGCGGATCGGTCATCCGGTGACTTGGCTTGGCGCATTGATCGGCGTGCTCGAGGCCCGGCTGAACCGGGTGGGAACGAACCGGCGCGCGCGCGGCGTCCTGACGGCGCTGCTCGTGACGGGAATCGCGGCGGGGATCGGGGCGGCTGTGCAAGCGCTCCTGCCCGAGGGCTGGCTGGGTCTGGTGCTCGGCGGTGCACTGGCCTGGCCGCTGGTTGCGCTGCGCTCGATGCATGATCATGTGGCGCGCGTCGCGAAGCCGCTGCTCTCGGGCGATATGGCCGGCGCGCGCCAAGCAGTCGCTATGATCGTCGGGCGTGATC
>JACXUS010000182.1 GCA_014763785.1 Sphingomonadales bacterium
CGCCTAGAGAAGGGGGCGTTTCTGCCAGAGGTGTCCGATGTCCAAGCCTGCCGCCCCGCGCTCGTTTCAGGAAATCATCCTGCGGCTCATGACCTATTGGGCCTCCAAGGGCTGCGCGGTCTTGCAGCCCTATGACATGGAGGTCGGCGCGGGCACCTTCCACCCGGCCACCACGCTGCGCGCGCTGGGCAGCCGCCCCTGGGCTGCGGCCTATGTCCAGCCCTCGCGCCGCCCGACCGATGGCCGCTATGGCGAGAACCCGAACCGGCTGCAGCACTATTATCAATATCAGGTGCTGATCAAACCGAGCCCGCCGGACCTTCAGGCGCTCTATCTGGGCTCGCTCGAGGCGATCGGCATCGACCTTGATCTGCACGATATCCGCTTCGTCGAGGATGACTGGGAAAGCCCGACGCTGGGCGCCTGGGGTCTGGGCTGGGAGGTCTGGTGCGACGGCATGGAGGTGAGCCAGTTCACCTACTTCCAACAGGTCGGCGGGCATGATTGCAAGCCGGTCTCGGGCGAGCTGACCTATGGGCTTGAGCGTCTGGCGATGTATGTGCTGGGCATTGATCACGTGATGCAGATGCCCTTCAACGATCCGCAGACGGCGATTCCGCTGAGCTATGGCGACATCTTCCGCCAGACCGAGGAAGAATACAGCCGCCACAACTTCGACGGCGCCACCACCGAGATGCTCTTGCGCCATTTCGAGGATGCCGAGGCCGAATGCGAGCGCCTGCTGGCCTTTGACGCCGAGGACCCGAATTCCGGCAAGCGCATCGTCATGGCGCATCCCGCCTATGACCAGTGCATCAAGGCCAGCCACCTCTTCAACCTTCTGGACGCGCGCGGCGTGATTTCGGTCACCGAACGCCAAGCCTATATCGGCCGGGTCCGGGCGCTGGCCAAGAAATGCGCCGATGCCTTCGTGATGACCGAAGCGGGCGGCTGGGCTCCGGAGCAGGCGGTAGGCGCGTGAATGGCAAGCTGGTCGGAGGCGGGATCGTGCTGAGTGCCCTGATCACCGGGGCCGCAGTCTATTACCTGCAGGTCTATGGCTATTACCACCCGGTCGAGGCCACCGCGCCCGCGGCCGAGATCCGCCTGACCGCGATTGAAACCGGCACGCCCGAGCCCATTCTGGCCGAGGAATTCCAAGGCATCGACGCCGACAGCTCGCCCCTGCGCTTTCGCGGCTGCTTCCGCACGCCGATGTCGCTCGCGATG
Source organism: Sphingomonadales bacterium (assembly GCA_014763785.1). GTDB lineage: Bacteria > Pseudomonadota > Alphaproteobacteria > Rhodobacterales > Rhodobacteraceae > Rhodobacter. The sequence goes on from JACXUS010000182.1 coordinate 1,231, forward strand.
CTGACCGAAACCTTCAAGGTCTATGAGGTCGCGACGCCGCTCAACGGCCCCGGCTGGTTTTCCTGCTTCGATGCCGCGCGCATCGGGCAGGATCTGGAAACCGGCGCGGCGGTCGCCTTCCTGTCCGAACACGACATCCACCCGGGCGTCGATCGCGTCGTGGCGATCTATCCCGATGGCCGGGCCTTTGCCTGGCAGCAACTGAACGACGAGGCGGAGAAATAGGATGCCCGACCTGCTGATCGAACTCTTCTCCGAGGAAATCCCCGCGCGGATGCAGGGCATGGCCCGCGACACCCTGCGCAAGATGGTGACCGACGGTCTGGTCGAGGCCGGGCTGACCTATGGCCATGCGCAGGCGTTTTCCACGCCGCGGCGGCTGACGCTGGCGCTGGAGGGGCTCACGCCCGAAAGCCCCACGACGCGCGAGGAACGCAAGGGCCCCGCCACCACCGCGCCCGAAAAGGCGATCGAGGGGTTTCTGCGCTCGACCGGGCTCAGCCTCGATCAGCTCGAGGTGCGCGACGACAAGAAGGGCCAGACCTATTTCGCGGTGATCGAAAAGCCTGGCCGCGCCGCGCCCGAGATCGTGGCCGAGGTGCTGGAGCGCACGATCCGCACCTTCCCCTGGCCGAAGTCGATGCGCTGGGGGGCGGGCTCCTTGCGCTGGGTGCGCCCGCTGCATTCGATCCTGTGCCTGATGAGCACCGAGGCCGGCGCCGAGGTGGTGGCGCTTGATATCGATGGCATCGTCGCGGGCAACACGACCGAGGGCCACCGCTTCATGGCGCCGGGGCGCTTCACCGTGACCGGGTTTGAGGATTACGCCGCCAAGCTGAAGGCCGCGCATGTCGTGCTGGACGCCGCCGAGCGCGAAGAGATCATCTGGCATGACGCGCAGCAGCTGGCTTTCGCCCGCGGGCTCGAGCTGGTCGAGGACAAGGGCCTCCTGACCGAGGTCGCGGGCCTTGTCGAATGGCCCGTCGCGCTGATGGGCGAGATCGGCGCCGACTTCCTGCACCTGCCGCCCGAGGTGCTGCAGACCTCGATGAAGGAACATCAGAAGTTCTTCTCCGTGAAGAACCCGCGCACGGGCCGGATCGAGGGCTTCGTCACCGTCGCGAACCGCGAGACCACGGATCACGGCGCGACGATCCTCAAGGGCAATCTCAAGGTGCTGTCCGCGCGGCTCTCGGATGCGCGCTTCTTCTGGGAACATGACCTGCGGGTGGTGAAGACCGAGGGGCTCGAAGGCATGGGCGCGGGGCTGGCCAATGTGACCTTCCACAACAAGCTCGGCAGTCAGGCCGCCCGCATCGAACGGATCGAGGCGCTGGCGCGCGAGATCGCGCCGCTGGTCGGCGCGCAACCCGATCTGGCGGCCGAGGCCGCGCGGGTGGTGAAATCCGATCTGCGCTCGGCCATGGTCGGGGAATTCCCCGAGCTGCAGGGCCTGATGGGCGGCTATTACGCCCGCGCGGCGGGCCTGCCCGAGGCCGTGGCCGAGGCCTGCAAGGGCCATTATTCGCCGCTCGGGCCCAGCGACGAGGTGCCCTCGGCCCCGGTCACCGTGGCCGTGGCGCTGGCCGACAAGATCGACACGCTGACCGGCTTCTGGGCGATCGACGAGAAGCCGACGGGCTCGAAGGACCCCTTCGCCCTGCGCCGCGCGGCGCTTGGTGTGATTCGTCTTATTCTGAGCAATGATTTGCGGCTCAACCTCGCCAAAATGTTCGAAAAAGGCAATTCGGGTGCGGATGCCGCCGACCTCCTGTCCTTCTTCCACGACCGCCTCAAGGTCTTCCTGAAAGACCAGAACATCCGCCACGACGTGATCGACGCGGTCCTTGCCATGCCGGGCAGCGACGATCTGACCCTTGTCGTGAAACGCGCCGAGGCGCTGGCGGCACTTCTGAAGACCGAGGATGGCACCAACCTGCTCCAGGGCTTCAAGCGCGCCAACAACATCCTGACCCAGGCCGAGGCCAAGGATGGCGTCGAATACAGCTTCGGCGCCGATCCGAAATTCGCCGAAGGCCCCGAGGAAAGCGCGCTCTTTACCGCGCTCGACGCTGCCGAGGCCGCGATTGCCCCGGCGATGGGCGCGGAAGAGTTCGGGCAGGCCATGGCCGAAATGGCGAAGCTGCGCGCGCCCATCGACGCCTTCTTCACCGCAGTGCAGATCAATGCCGAAAACCCGATCGTGCGGCGCAACCGGCTCAACCTGCTCTCGCGCATCCGGCAAATCTGCCTGAGCGTCGCGGATCTGACCAAGCTGGAAGGCTGATTTCTTCTTGGCAAAAATACTCCCGCCGGAGGCATCCCCGGCGGGGCCATGTGCGACCTTCGGGTAACGCGCCCGCCGTCATCGCCGCGTCACACTTGCACGGGGCGCGATTCAGCCTATCCTGCACCGGGACGGGGGTTATGCTGCAATGCAGAAATACATGGATTTCGCCGAGTTTACAGAGCTGACCCCGGGCGCCGAGATCAAGGCGGCCCGGCACGGCTGGCGCGCGAAATGCCTGCAGCGGCTCATTCGCCTCGATCTGCCGGTGCCGCGCACGGTGGCGCTGCCCTGCGAGACGGTGCGCGCCATTGCCGCGGGCCAGATGCCCGATACCGGGCGCATCATCGCGCTTTTCGGGGCCGAGGCGCTGGTGTCTGTGCGCTCAAGCCCGGAAAACCCCGAATGGGGCGGGCCGGGGACGGTGCTCAACGTCGGCATGAACGGCGCGATGCACGCCCGGCTGGTCGCGAGCCACGGGCAGGAGGCGGCCGACGCGCTCTATCTGCGCTTCGTGCAGAACTACGCCACCCATGTCGCGCGGCTCGACCCCGACATGTTCCACGAAGATCCGGGTCCGCAGGCGCTCGACCGGGCGCTGACCGCGTGGCGCGCCGAGATGGACGAGGATTTCCCGCAAGACCCCGCGCGCCAGCTGGCCGAGGTGCTGCGCTCGATGGCGCGCGCCTGGGAGGGGACGACCGCGCGGCTGTTGCGTCAGGCCAAGGGCGCCCCGCCCGAGGCGGTGCTGGGCCTTGTGGTGCAGGAAATGGCGCTGGGCATCGGGCCGGGCTTCTCGGGCTCGGGGACGATCCAGTTCGTCGACAGCGTGACCGGCGCCCCGCAGATCACCGGGCGCTTCCGCGGTCAGAGCCAGGGCCGCAAGGCCGCGGTCGAAACGCTCTATCTGACGCGCGACCCGCGCGGCGCCTCGCTCGAAGAGGCCGCGCCCGCGGTGTTCGAAGAACTCAAGCATTATGGCGCGGCCTGCCGGGTGCGCCTGCGCGAGGAAATGCAGCTGGAATTCGCGGTCGAGGGCGGCAAGGTCTCGGTGATCGACGCGGTGCGGGTGCAACGCTCGTCGCGCGCAGGCGTCCGCATCGCGGTCGCGCTGGCCGAGGATGGCGTGATCCCGCGTGAGGATGCGCTCTTGCGCGTCGAGCCGCGCGCGCTTTCGGAACTCTTGCACTATCAGGTTGACCCGCGCGCGCCGCGCGACCGCATCGCGCGCGGCATCGGCGCCTCGCCCGGGGCGGCCACCGGGCGCATCGTCTTCTCCGCCGCCGCCGCCCAGGCCAGCGCCGCGCGCGGCGAGCCCTGCATCCTCGTGCGGCGCGAAACCGTGCCCGAGGATATCCGCGGCATGCATGCCTCGGTCGCGGTGCTGACCGAGCGTGGCGGGATGACGAGCCATGCCGCGGTGATCGCCCGCGGCCTTGGCCTGCCCTGCATCGTCGGCTGCACCGATATCCAGATCAACCCGCGCGAGCGCGAGATGCGCGGCCCCCGCGGTCGCATCTTCCGCGAGGGTGAGGTGATCACCATCGACGGCTCCACCGGCGAGGTGCTGGTGGGCGCGGCCGAAATGCTGCCACCGGCGCTCGACGACGGGTTCCGCACGCTCTTGCGCTGGGCCGACAATGTCCGCGACATCGGCATTCGCGCCAATGCCGACACGCCCGACGATGCGCGCACCGCGCGCGCCTTCGACGCCGATGGCATTGGCCTGTGCCGGACCGAGCATATGTTCTTCGACGAGGACCGCCTGACGGTCATGCGCGAGATGATCTTCGCCGATACGCCGAATGACCGGCGGGTCGCGCTGGAGCGGCTGTTGCCGATGCAACGCGCTGATTTCATTGCGCTTTTCGAGATCATGGCCGGGCATCCGGTCTGCATCCGTCTGTTCGACCCGCCGCTGCACGAATTCCTGCCGCATGACCGCGAGGGGATGCGCGAGCTGGCCGAGGCGCTCGACCGGCCGCTGTCCGAGGTCACGCGGCGCTGCGAGGCGCTCAGCGAATTCAACCCGATGCTGGGCATGCGCGGGGTGCGTCTGGGCGTCACCGTGCCGGAAATCTACGACATGCAGGCCCGCGCCATCTTCGAGGCGACGGTCGAGGCGGGCCGCCGCGGCGCCCCGATCGAGCCCGAGATCATGATCCCGCTGGTCTCGGCCTCGCGCGAGGTGGAAATCGTGAAAACCCGCATCGACGCCGTCGCCGCCGCTGTGCGCACCGAGCAGAAGGCCGATTTCACCTTCCGCCTTGGCGTCATGGTCGAAACCCCGCGCGCCGCGCTGCGGGCGGGCGAGATCGCGGAGCATGCGCATTTCCTGTCCTTCGGCACCAACGACCTGACGCAGATGACCTATGGGCTCTCGCGCGACGATGCCGGGCGCTTCATGTCGACCTATGTCAATTCCGGCGTCTATTCCGAGGACCCGTTCCATATCCTCGATGTCGAGGGGGTGGGCGAGCTTCTCTTGATC